>CAYQSL010000046.1:0-9215 GCA_964420165.1 uncultured Gammaproteobacteria bacterium
ACAGCTCAAAAGTTAGTAACTGCCGCTGAAGTAACTCCTGCTTTTTTATAAGAAGATCCTTTTTGGTAAATTTCTTCTGCAAGCTGATGGGCTACCTTAATCAAATCTGGTGTATATGAACTTGCAACACTCAAATGCATAGATGCCGAATCTTTACTACCCCACCAATCATTATCATCACTTGCATTCCTTCTCAAATAAACACAAATATTTTTGGCAGCTAAATTTTTCTGGCGCAATTTATATGCAGCATTAGCAACAAAATTAGCCAAAGCTTCTTTTAAAACATCAAGTGATTTAACAGTAGTACCAAAAGAACGTGAGCTGATTACACTACGCGAATCCTTGCTCTCACTGTCACTTCCGCTAAAACTAATACACTCCTTGCCTTTAAGTTCAAGAGCTGTCCTCAAGCCAGTTACACCCATATGCTGTTTAATCCAAGCTGCATTAGTGTATTTGAGATCTAAGGCTGTATAAATACTATTTGCTCGCAGAAACTTTTGGTAGCCCCAACCTATACCCCAAATATCTCCGACTTTCATGTCACAGAGAAAAGAATCTTGCTGAGCATTTACTAATTCCTGATCTTCTAAATCAAAGTAGAAACTAAAGACTCCCTGCTTTCTATCCTTGGCAATATGATTTGCAAGCTTAGCAAGAGTTTTGCTTGTGCCTATTCCTATGGATACAGGAAGACCAACCGAACGCTCGACTTGTGCTTGTAAATTAATAGCTTTAAGATGAGCCTCATCTGGACTTAAGTTATTGGTATCACCAAGCACCATAAAAGCTTCATCAATAGAATAGACTTCTAAATCTCCTACTAATCTACTTAATTCAGACATCACTCTCTGAGAAAGGTCTCCATAAAGAGCAAAGTTAGCAGAACGCATTTGCACGCGATGCTTCTCAAGCAAATACTTACACTTAAATACCGGTTCGCCCATCTTAATACCAAGAGCTTTAGCCTCATTAGAACGGGCAATGATGCAACCATCATTATTTGAAAGTACTACCGTCGGTCTGTTACGCAGTTGTGGTTGAAAAACTCTTTCACATGAAACAAAAAAATTATTACAATCTAGTAGTGCAAAAATTTTCATTTGAATTTTCTAATTAAGTGAGTCACTGTTCCCCAATATTCCATTTGGCAATCCAAACTATCTTGAGGACTAAGTTTGATAACTTTAAATTCATCATTGCGCACTACTACTATTTTTTTGTTTTTGCGCGGTAATAGCGATCTATCAATAACTAAAATATCTCCATCATAAATTTCCAGATCACGATTAGCATTGCCACTGACTTGCATATAGAAGGTTGATGAAGAATAGTTAGTAACGTATTGGTTTAAATCCAATGCTGGCTGCATGGCATCCTCTGCTGCTGCGGCAAATCCTGAAATTGCAAATTTATATGGGGAGAGGGACATCAGTAATCAAATCCAGTCTAAGAACGGTTTTGATTATACCATACAAAAATACGAGCCACTTGAAGAGGATTTTTGTTGTCTCTCACGAGGAAGAACTCTAATTTACACCGTTATTTTTAGCGTTTATTAAACCAAGCATCTCTGATAGAAACCTCGCCTTGTATGCTGGTACTTCTAAACGATTAGCAAAATCAGGATCATTGAACTTAAGAACAGTTCCCTCAGTTTTCAATATATTAATTAAACGTCTCTTTAACTCATCATTATTTTTTACAGTATCTAGAATATTTTTTACTTCCATCCCGATATCGACTTTAATAGGCATATTTTTCGCCAGATGACCTCGAGCATGGGTTTTCAAAGTTTCAATTTGCCTATCTGATAATTCACTTATAGTTGCGATGACCTGCACTATGGAATTTAAATTAAGCATCTCAATAGAATTGGTTTTAACATTAGCAGGTAAGCTTTTATACTTTCTAGCTTCAGCAGTATTGGTAAGGATCTCATCAAGTTCTTGCCCATGATCCGCGAAGGGATAAGCTTCTTCAAGAGATATCTTTTTACAAAATCTATCTTCGTGGTCGGCAATGTCACTTGGAAGTTTTACATTTAATAGAGTTTGAATTTGTTCACGATAACTTTTACAATTGGCTCTTAGCTCTTCAAATAGAGTATTAAAACCTTTATTTATTGAAGCAACAGTACTTTTTAAAGTTATTACCGGATCTTCCATACCTGCCATCCATCGTCCTACTGCTCGCCCTCTATCAGGCTGAACAATAGCTACCGTAGTAGGTATTAAAACAAGGGCACCTAAACACCCTAATGCAGATCTATTGAAAGACTTTCTTCCAGACGGAGCTTTTGAGTGTATTGGGATTTGAGGCTCTATCATAAAATCCATCATAACATATTTGAGATTTATTCTCTTGAATCAAAAAGTCATTTCGACCCCTTTCCTTTCAAGAAATGGGGTGAAATAATTTTGCTTTATGGGGGTCGATTGGATTTTAGCCAAGCTAAGTAAGTTTCTAATTTATTAGAAAATTTTCGTGAAAATAATTTTAATGAAAAGCAGAAAGAATATATGGCGAATATTTTTGCAGTAACTGGTGGAGCAATAATTTTAACTGTTTGGCAACAAGTTTTTCCTTTGAGTAATTTGGTCAGAATCAATGCATTTGAATGTGTTACACTGGGCCTAATTGGATTTTCGACAATACTAGCAGGATTGTGGCTGCATGGAAACAGAAGGACAAGAAATGAGTTTAACAACAATTATTCTTTATAAAATTGCCTTTTATTTACCAATTCTTGGTATTTTCAGCTTAGCGGCTCCCATACTTTGGGGCAAAGAAATGGCAAACTTTATCAGATGGGTTTTTAGAATCAAAAAGTAATTCTTTAACTCAACAACACAAAACAACAACAACAGACTTTCAAAGGGGGGATTTTGAAATTTATAGAAAAGCGCGTATTTATTAAAAATGGTTTATCATCCGAAGCTTTAGCGAAGGATGACATAAGAGGATCCAGACGAAAATACTTAGTTAGTAAAAAAAATGGCTGGGGAGGTAGGATTCGAACCCACGGATGGCGGGACCAAAACCCACTGCCTTACCGCTTGGCGACTCCCCAAAGCTCTTTTGGACTATTTAAGAATACTACAAGAAAACCTTTTTTGTTGTGGCTGTTGAGTATTTTTTTATTTTTGTTAAGTATCAACTGCCCTATTCAAGCAATTGAGGCATCAAGTATTACGGAATCATTTAATTCTAGGACTCTAATACTCCAAAACCTTGGTAGTCCGATAGAGTTTGCAAAATTTTTCAAAGATCAAATCATTTACTCTAGCAAAGGACAAATTTACCTAGGCTTAGATCAAATCAATTTACTAAAGTCTGCAAATGACAATTCCAGTAATGGCAACTTCTTGAAAATCAACAATATAGTTATTGATGATGAAGATTTTTATTTAGCAACCGACATTGGTGTCTTTAAAAACTACAGCAGAATTTTCCAAAGAGAAGAATGTTTTCATATAGAGAAAAGCTCTAGTAAGATTTTCATTTCTTGCGTTAATGGTATTTATCAAGCAGAGCACAATCCAAAGAATCCTCATGCAAATTATATTTGGAAGTCCTATGAAGCAAGCCCAGCTTTAGTAAATTTCTTTAGTTTAAATCGCTCACGCACGAATCCAGAATTTGCTAGCTCGGCAAATGGCTTCTATTACTATGATGGGCGTAAACATACTTGGTTTAGACGCAATCAAGGCATTAGTCGGGATTTCAATGAATCATATGGCTTTGGTAGATTTTTGGTTGAAAGAATTTCCAAAGACCTCAATAGAATTTATTTACCAAGTAGTATAGGATTGCTGGTTAGCAATGACAATGGTAAGACTTGGATCAAAAATAACTCGGGTCTGGTAACCGAAGCCAGTGGTTTTCACGCTCTAAGAGAGATAAAGACATTCCATAACAATTTATTACTAGCTAGCTCTACTGGGCTTTATCTCAGCCCAATGGATGCAAGCCCCCTAAGTTGGCAAAAAATATCTATCGCGAAAATTCGCAAAGATCAAAGTCTTAATGAAAATATTTATTCAATTGACACAAAATCCCCAAAAGCTAAGAATAAAGCAGATCAAGTCATTATCAGTAATTCAGAAGGACAAGTAATTAGCCTGGAGGAAAATTTTTCTTTAAATCCAGTAAGTTCAAATTTAATAAATACTCCATCCAATAATGATTTGCAAGCTCAAGAATTAGATATTCCACCAGTCAACAATCCCTTAGAAGCAAATGTCATTAAGAAAGAAAATCATAATATGATTTCTACAATATTAGCTTATGAGCCAAAGATTCAAGACTTACATAAAGTAGCACTTGAGTTCACAGGTATACCTTCTGGGAAGAACTTCCAGAGTTATCGCAGGCAAGCAAGATTGAGAAATATTTTGCCAGAATTTGAAACATCAGCGAGCAAAGGCATACAAAATTATATTTCCATAGAAAGCAGTGGCAAAGATAGTTTCACGTCGAGCAACAACGGCATTAGTACTAGCCAAGATCAAGTGAATGTCGATCGTGATGACAATCAAATTAACACAGGAATGAAATTAAGTTGGAATTTAGGCAATATGATTTATGATCCTGAAATTAATGACATCAATACCAGCGCACGAGTCACAGCCAATATACGTGAAAATATTCTCAATGAGATTACTCAAATATATTTCACTCGCCGTGAACTCTTATATAGAATTTTAAATATCGTGTTAGAAACTAGCGAAGAAGACTCTGAAGCTAGCTCTTCTGAAATTTATTACCAAGACCGCATTAAGCTTGAAGAATATACAGCACAACTTGATGCGCGCACCGATTCCTGGTTCAGCACTAAACTAGAACATAACTTCAAGAAGCTATCAAACTCTTTCCCTGAATCAATCACAGCCAAAATCAAGGAGGTTTATTTTGGAACATCTCTATAAAAAGAAATTCATCATATTAATTATTTTGGGGCTAATTATTGTCGCATGTTTAAAATCCAATGCCGCGAAGCTATCTAACTTAAGGAAAAATATTCCAGCACCAATTCTAAATCCTGAGCAAAACTTTGAACTCAGCCAAGGAAGTATACTTACACTCTCTGGTACTGGCTTTATTGCTAACTACCCTGAAGCACATAAAGTCTTTATTACTGACTTCACAAAGAAAAGACCTAAACAAACTTCTCTAGAAGTAATTACTGCAAATACTAATAATCTAAAAATTCTCATCCCTGAAAATATAAATCTAGGTGATTATGATCTCAATCTCAAACTAGCCAGCCAATTACTGAAAAGTAAAACTATTAGCCCTATTGAAAAACTCAGAATCCGCCCTAAATCCGCTCCTGCAGTGGAATTAGACTATGTAGTTATTTCCAATCATCAAGAATTAGATTCTATATTAAGTAATAGCTATGAGCAAGGTCTTGAATTAACAAAAGCAGTTAATGGTGATTTACAAAGCGGTATAAATTTTCTGTATCAGATTTACTATCGCGATGGTTTTGAAAGCGCCAAAAGCCCTTATACTAAATTTTATTTCTTACCTGAAACTGAATTTGAAAATGAGTTAAAAGTAAATTCCGAAAATCCTCTAGCTGCATTTGCCATAGAGAAAAATAACTATCTTATTAATCCAGAAGTTGATGTTAGCGATATAACCAATACTGAAGTCTTTGAACTCTCTAAACATTTCTTTCTTAAATCACAGACTAATCCAAGATATCTGGAACATATAATCAAACTACAAGCAGTATTTATTGATAAAGTTCATGCTCTTGAAGATGAGTTTGCTATTTTCAAGAACCGCTCCAGCAAAGACTTTTCACTTAAAGGTTGCACTTTATCAGACAGTATTCAAGTACGTTATAGATTCCTTGATAAAGACTTTATTGCTGCTCATAATGGACTTACCCTAACTAATAATCTTGGGCTCAATAATACTGGTTCTGACTTGCTTAGACTGCAATGTCCTGGCGAAAACAATACTACCACTGTCATCGATGAATTTAAATACGAAAAGATTGATGCTGATGGGTTTGCAATCCGATTGTAAGGCGACGTCATCCTGAGGATAGGATCCGTCATCCTCGAATCGCGTAGCGATCGGGGATCCAGCCTGCTAGAAGATTTCAGCAAACTGGGTTCCCAGCCCCTACGGGGCTGAGAATGACGAGAATGACGGCATTTTGACACTTATTTAAAACTAAGCTTGCTTTGTCTTAGGCAAGACATTCACCGATTCAATATCAGGCTTATCACCACTAAGAGGTATTACTTCTGCAAGATTAATCTTCTCAACCATATCTGCAGTAATAGTAATTTCTTTGATCTCTTTATTAGAAGGCACTTCAAACATTAGATCCTTCATTATGGCTTCAATAGTACTTCTTAGCGCACGTGCACCCATTTTACGTTTTTGAGCTTTCACTGCAATTGCAATTATGGCTTCATCAGTAAATTCAAGATTAACTTCATCTAGTTCTAGAAGTTTTTTGTATTGCTTGATGAGAGAATTTCTTGGCTCAGTAAGAATTCTCTTAAGAGTCTCGATATCTGGAGCTTCCAAATAAGTTAGAACCGGCAATCTACCAACAAACTCTGGAATTAAACCAAAGTGAACCAAATCTTCTGGCTCAACATGCTTGAAAGTTTCCGAAAGTTTCTGTGCCTTCTCTTCTTCACTCATAGAGATAGAACCAAAGCCAATTGCAGCTTGTGATTTCATTCTACGCTTATCAATAACTTTTTCTAGTCCAACAAATGCTCCACCACAAATAAATAAAATATTTTTGGTATCAATCTCAATCATTTCCATTTGTGGATGTTTACGATTGCCATGCGCCGGGATATTGGCTTTAGTACCTTCAACAATCTTCAATAAAGCTTGTTGAACACCTTCACCAGAAACATCACGAGTAATAGATGGATTCTCAGACTTACGTGAAATCTTATCTATTTCATCGATATAGATGATTCCTCTTTCTGCTTTCTCTAAATTATTTTCTGCATTTTGGTAAAGTCTTTGCAAAATATTTTCCGCATCTTCACCTACATAGCCAGCCTCAGTAATCGTAGTTGCATCAGCAATAGCAAAAGGTACATTGAGATACTTAGCTAAAGTTTCAACCACATGTGTTTTACCACTACCTGTTGGACCTAAAAGTAAAATATTAGACTTTTGAATTTCTACACTATCCTTGTCTTTGGTGTTAGAGAAGTTATGAAATATTCTTTTATAGTGGTTATAGACGGCAACGGCTAAAGTCTTTTTAGCATCTTCATTTCCAATAACATACTCATCTAAATGAGCTTTAATTTCTTTAGGCTTAGGAAGGTTCTCATTCGAGATCGATTCAACTTCAGCATTCTCTTCATCAATATGCGGTACACCAATACCCCAGTCTAGAAGTAATTCATTGCACATGTTGACGCATTCGTCACAGATGTACAAACCTGGAGGACCAGAAAGTAACTTCTGAACCTGATCCTGTTTTTTACCACAGAAAGAACATTGTAATAAAGGTATATCTTTTTTAGCCATTCGGGTCTATCTTAAGAGTCCTAATTGAGAGATAAGGATTAGTTATTCTCTGGATCAAGCTCAGTAGGTCTTTTCAGAATAATCTGATCGATTAAACCATACTCTTTAGCTTCCTTTGGAGTCATAATGTTATCACGATCTGTATCCTTAAGGATTCTCTCATAAGGTTGACCTGTGTTAGACGCAAGAATATCATTAAGCATTCTCTTCATTCTTAGAATTTCATTAGCTTGAATCTCAATATCAGAAGCTTGTCCCTGCGCGCCACCTAGAGGCTGGTGAATCAAAATACGTGAGTGTGGCAAAGCCATACGTTTGTTTTTCTGACCAGAGCTTAATAAGAAAGCTCCCATACTTGCACATTGACCCATACAAATAGTCATCACATCAGCGCGAACATGTTGCATAGTATCGTACATTGCAAGACCCGCAGTAACTGAACCACCTGGGCTATTGATGTAGAAATAAATATCTTTACTGCCATCTTCTGAATCTAATAGAAGCAACTGGCCAACGATAATACTTGAAACAACGTCATTAACTTCTGACGTTAAAAATATAATTCTCTCGCGTAGTAGTCTTGAGAACAAGTCAAAAGATCTTTCACCTCTTGGAGTTGTTTCAATTACGCTTGGTACATATGCAGAAATATCTTGTCCATGTAAATCCAAAGGATTTGGAAGACCATAATTTTGGGTAATACTTCTTATATCTGCTTTAACACTACGACTTATATCTCGATGATCCATACATATAGAACTGTAACATGGATATTTACAAGCAGGAATACAGTTTAATCTTCAATTCACAGAGGATTTATATATACTATTTATATAGCTTGGGTTTAAACACTACTAATGTAAATAATTTTATCAGCGCTTTAGAGGCAAAGTCTTTTCACAAGCTTATTATTGGTGCTGCTTTAAAAGACTTCGAGCTTATAGAAAATTTTTCTTATATCTTCACTCACGCCCAAGTAAATGCACTTGATATATCTGCTTTTCCAAATTCAGTAATCTATGCCAAAAAAGGCATAGAAAAAGCTATTCATGAAAATTCAAATTTATCAGAGCCACTTTTAATGATCAGTGTGAACATAGGAGAGGATCCTCACTTTAGAAGAATTATTCTAAACTCGGCGAACTGCACTGAGTGCCTAGCTTGCATACCGAGCTGTCCCGCTGATGCTTTTTACCAAAGCGAAGAAAAAAACTTTAATTACGATATCGATCTTTGTTATGGCTGTGGCAATTGCCTTCCTGACTGTCATTTTGCTGCGCTTGATTATGAACATTGGAATTCACAAAGTCCAAGTTCTCTTATGAGCTTAATTGAGCTAGGTGCAAATGCAATTGAAATTCATTTAAATAACGACTTAGAACAATTTCAAAATTTCTACAAACAAGTACCCAAGCAGTTTTCACTCGAATCTTTTTGCATAGGCTCCGAGAAAATGAATCAAAATGATTTAGAAAATGCCACTGCTGCCATCATTAATGCCGTCATAAATAAACATGGCTACCTAAAACCCTTCATTATTCAAACCGACGGCATACCCTTAGCTGGCGCACGTTGGGATAAAAGTGCAAACAAGGATCTTATAAGTATTAAGAATGCAGAAATCGTAATCAAAAAAATCAACAGAGATTTTCCAGAATTTGAAAATCAAATTTTCGTTC
>CAYQSL010000047.1:0-5726 GCA_964420165.1 uncultured Gammaproteobacteria bacterium
GATGCCATTTCTCTTTAAAAGATGATAATTTTTTTT
The DNA here is from genome assembly GCA_964420165.1 of uncultured Gammaproteobacteria bacterium. Lineage (GTDB taxonomy): Bacteria > Cyanobacteriota > Vampirovibrionia > LMEP-6097 > LMEP-6097 > CAYQSL01. Next base: position 37 of record CAYQSL010000047.1, read on the forward strand.
TTGTTTTTTTTCCCATTTTATATTCATGAAAATCATTCTACGAAAGATACTTTATAAATGAATGGGGTCTAATGTACTTTTTGCTTCAATATAATATTAATCAACGACTCTGATAGTGTCTATTAATCAAATCATTCTGAATCCAAAGCAATTTGGCAAAAGATCTAATTGCTTTATTCTTTAAGTCTTGTGGAATCTCAAGCCCAATGATAGTGGCATTTACAGCATCTGCTACAAATCCCATCAGTGCATTCATTTGTACTAGAGGTACATCGATTGTGGCACTACCAGCTTTTGGTGTATGCATTTTACCAACGAAATCTAAGTAAGTAACCATAGCTGAGTCATATGGACCAGTAACTAATTTTGCTAAATATTTTGCCAGATGTGATTTACGAAATTTAATTAACTCATGATCATGAGTAATATTTTCGAGGCTATCAGGTAAAACTCCTGTGTATTGATCTTGTCTAACTGAGAAATGTCTCTTAGTGCAATCATAGCCAAAAAGCTTTTCGTAAACGGCATCCACTAAAGAGGGCACTAATGGTGCAAGTAAATCCTTAGTTGAAAGAATCAAATCTATATCTTCTTTGCCAAAATCCATAAAGTCGCATAAATACTCAAATCGGTAAAGTAAGTCGTTCTCAAGTCTTGTTTCATCTATCTTTTTAATTGTAGTTCCCATAATTAGTTCCTCTTGCTAATTATTATTCCGTACTTACTCCATGGCGATTTGACTTAAGTCAAAAAATGATGCTAAATATATTAAATATGCCAAAAAGGTTTTGTAAAGATCTGCAAATCAAGGAATGTATCTCTCGAAGAGTCTTTTGTATTTGTAACCATATTCTCAATCATCAATTCTTCGAAGCGATTCCACGTGAAGAAGTTCATAAAGTTAGTTCTATTGCTGATGTAATTCGGATTCCAGCTGGAGAGAATATATTTTTTAAAGGTTCAGCTATTGAAAAAATATTTTTTGTATTAGAGGGACAAGTAAAAATTTATGCAAATGATTTGGATTCTGATAGAGAATTCATTTCTGAATTTGTTGAAGGCAGTGGTAGTATTGGTTTGGAATTTTTGCTATTGCCTAATCAAACTTGGCAATATAACGGGAAGGCACTCGTTGACTCGACTATATTGACCCTTGATAAAACCACTTTGCTCAAAATTACTAATAGGAATATAGAACTTCTCAATAATTTGATTAAATATCTCTCTTTAAGTGTGGTTCAACAAAATCAAAAGTCACAAGATTTAGTCTTAGCGGAAGTAAGTGAGCGTCTATTGAATTATTTACAAGCTCAAGCTAGATACTATGGTTCGAAGAAATTTACTTTAGCTCTAAATAAAGCCGAACTTGCTTATTATTTGGGTACTATACCTGAAACCTTGTCTCGAACCTTTAGTAAGCTAAAAAAAGCTAGAAAAGTAAAGATTGAAAAAAATGAAATCGAGCTTTTAACCAAGGCTTAACCTGTTCATAGAATAATAACTACAATGAGTTTAGGCGGTTTATCAGGTATAGGTGGTGGAAATACTTCACCTCAAGGAAATGGAGCTAATGCTTCATCGGGCCAAGGTGCCGGATCGGAGTTTTCATTAGAGAAACAGCAAACTGGCGCTTCAGGTGCATTAGTACCACGCAGTGATGTTGCCAAAGCTCTTAAGAGTAGAACCTCTCAAATCGTTGATCGTAAAAAACGTAACCGTAAAGGTGCTCCAAGAACTGTCTTGGTTGATGGTGAGATATACGAAGTTTTTCTTCTCGCTATAGCTTAATTACCACTGCACAGGTAGGTATATTCTAGCCTTGCACGTTGGGCAAACGAAAGTGGGATCATTTCGTTTTGGTAATAGCTTTCTAGTAAATATTGTTCTGCAAGATTCATGTCCGCAGGTAATAGTTGTATAGTGTCCGCGAATTTCGATGCGTGCAGGGAGTATAGCTTTTCTACGAGTAGCTGTTGCAAACCATTCTGCAAGCTCTTCTGGTGAAGGATTCGTGTTGTAAAATGCCATTACTACTCTTTATCTTCATCACCGATAAACCAGACGTAATTTCCTTTCTCGTCTACTTTAAGTTCTTTAATAGGTTTAGTTGTAACTTCTTTATCTTTTTTATTTGTTAGAACCAATTGGTAATCAGCTCTGACGTAGATGTTGTTATATTCTTGATCAAGAAATTCTGGTAAATAGGATTCATTGCTTATTTCCCAGCCACCTCCAATACTTTTACCGGTATTGTCATGAATGTCTACATGGTAATCAGCATCACTGATATTGGAAATCTTTATACGTTTGAATTCACTAGTAGGAGAACTTTGCGTTTCTTTCTTTTCTACTGGTGTGGTTGCAGTTGCTGCAACGTAACTTAAAGTAGGAGTTGTTTTAAGTTCATTTGGCTCAACCGTCTTTGTAGTTGTTGGAGCACTAACTGTAGCTGTCGGCGCAGCTTCTACTTTTGAAGAATTATCCGGCTTCACTGTAATGATCACAGGTAAAGGTTTCTTTGCAGTTGATTCTTGTACTAAAAGAAATGGACTAATGCTAATTAAATTGGCACTCTTAGTGTCAGTGTTAATTAAATAACCCAGGTATTTGTCATAGATATCATATAGCTTGATTTTGTAACTTATATTCTTGGAGATGGTTATATCATTTCTAATTTGATATGGATTTAAATAGATTTCTTTGCTCTTTATCTCAGCATCTGCAGCTTCAAGAACAAGTTTGATACTTTCATAAAATTCATTTTTTACACTAATAAGTTTTTGGTTAGGACCTACAACTGGTGCAGTACCTGTGCTTTCCAGAGTTAAACTAGAACCAATGGCATTAGCCGTTGCAGGAGCCGTATCATTACTCGGAGCAGTAGTTTCAAAATCTTGTGATTTTAATTCTGCGGGTCCAGCAGTTTCTTCTGCAATACTTGGCAAAGTTGTTGCGACGGAAATAATTACCGCAAATAGACTTTTGAGAAATTTAGAATTTTGTTGAGTCATGATTTAGTATGCTCTTGCAATTAAGACCTCTACATTCTTATCACTGATACTACCACTTAATACACAAGGAATCTTGCTTGCATCAAGTTTTTTATCATCAGGCATGCATCTTATTGTTGCTTTGAATTTATCTTTTATCACTGCTTCAAGTTGAGTATCTCCATTCCACATGGCTCTAACAAAACCACCAGGACTATCTAGCTTCGCTCCCAGATCCTCAATGCTAGTTGCAGTGCTGGTATGAGAATCTCTAAAATCTATTGCTCTTTTGAAAAGCTCATTCTGAATGATTTCCAGTAAATCTCTGATCTTAAGTCCAAGACCTTCACGAGCTATACCTTTCTCTTTGGTTTTAAGATCACGGCGATGAAGTTCTACTACACCTTCTTCCATATCTCTCGTTCCAACAGCAACTCTAAGTGGTACACCTTTTTGTTCATATTCATTGAACTTAATACCTTGACTGATATTTTCACGCGCATCAAGTTTAGTTCTTATACCGATGTCTTTAAGTTCAGTCTCAATCAATTTCACATGCTCAAGAATTTTACTATTGTCTTCGTTCTTCTTGAGAATAGGAATAATAACTACTTGATAAGGAGCAATCTTAGGAGGTAAAACAAGACCAATCTCATCATGATGTCCCATCACAATTGCACCAACTAAACGAGTGCTAACTCCCCAGCTGGTTTGGTAAGTATATTCAAGTTGATTGTTTTCATTTGTAAATTTAGTATCAAAAGCTTTAGCAAAGTTTTGTCCTAAGTTGTGCGAAGTCCCTGCTTGTAAGGCTTTGCTATCGCGCATTAAAGCTTCAATAGTATAAGTGCTCTCGGCTCCAGCAAATTTCTCAGATTCAGTCTTCTTGCCTGTATGAACTGGAATCGCTAAATACTCTTCAAGTAAAATTTTGTAAACACCAAGCATGGTGATAGTTTCTTCTTGAGCTTCTTTCCAAGTACTGTGACAAGTGTGTCCTTCTTGCCAGAGAAACTCTGTAGTACGCAAAAATAATCTAGTACGCATTTCCCAACGAATTACATTTGCCCATTGGTTGAGCTTCATCGGTAGATCTCTGTAAGAACCAATCCACTTCGAGAACATGTAATTAATAATGGTTTCAGAAGTAGGGCGTAGAACATATTTCTCTGCAAGCTCTTTACCACCAGCATGAGTTACTACTGCACACTCAGGCGCAAAGCCTTCTACGTGCTCGGCTTCTTTTTGTAAAAAACTTTCCGGAATAAGCATTGGGAAATATGCATTCTCATGACCAGTATCTTTGATCATTTGATCTAAAGTGTTTTTGATATTTTCCCAAATGGCATAACCATAAGGACGAATAATCATGCAGCCTTTTACTGGGCTATAATCTGCAAGCTGAGCTTTGATTGCTATATCTGCAAGTATACTTTCTGCGTTATTGATGTCGTTTTTTTCAGTTGTAGTGTTCACTTTTTTTATTATACAGGTGAAAAACCATAGTATTTTCAATACTTTTATTCTTTATGTAGATTGCACTCGTTTATTATTTATTTCTGTTATTATCTTTTAATCATGACTATAGCAGTAGATAAAATAAGAACAGGTTTAGTGAATTTAATCAGTGGCTCTCAAAAAAAGGTCACTCAAGAACAAGAGTTTCAGATTTGGCTAAAGAAACAAAATCATGACGATCGTACCAGGCGCGCTCTTGGCAATAAGCTTGCTGATAAAGGAGGTACTGCTGCGACACTCATAAAAGAGCAATATAAAATAGCCCAAAGGGAGAAAGCACTCTGGAGAACAAAATTAAAACAACTCTTTGTTGAAAAATTTAGTGATAGAAGAGAAAGGGGTTTTGAATTACAGCACTTTATTCAAGATCCAACTGGTCCAGGAGAGAAAGATGAAGATGCAACTCTTCTCGCGCAAAAGGCAGTAAAATATTTTCCAGATTCTTCTCGACCTGGAGTAACAGCATCTATAACACTTCCTGATTTCCTTGCATTAACTTCAGATGAGGTTAATGCAGTTTTAACTAAAAAAGGTACGCGAAATATTTCTGATGATTGGACTGCAGATGCATTGCTTAGATTACATTCGGATTTAAATGCAGTATTGAAAACTGAATCTTGAGTGTGAGTACCAAGGCTCAGGATGACGGCATTTGTCTTAGCTAAGATTTTTCTGGGCTTGTAGTTTGGCACCGAGGCTAGATCTTGAGACTCTCTTATTACTAGGATCTTTACTAGCTTTAGGCTCACCTCTTTCAAGGTTTAAAGCTTGAGTAATTCCAGTTCCGTTTAGTAATTCTTGTAAAGAAGCAGTAGCTTTTTTGAGCCTACGTGAAACTTGCATTTGAGAGATTCCAAGTTTCTCTGCAACTTCTGCTTGAGGAATGTCTTGGAAATAAATTAGATCGATGATTTCTGCAAGCGAAGGTTTAAGTTTTTTGATTAACTCTTGCACTGTGAAATAGTCTTCCCTAGTGTCATTGCGCTTGTGCTCTTTGATATCCATAAGCGTATCAATGAGATAAGTATCATTTTCAGCAGATGATGAGCCAGTAGTAATGGTTTGATCAAGTGAAACCAAAGTTCTTCTACGATCAACTTCATAAGCTTCTTGAATTTTGTTTTGTTTTACGTCTTGTAAAACTTCTGCAATCTCAAGGTCAGTTGGATCTCTGCCAAACTC
>CAYQSL010000047.1:5736-9159 GCA_964420165.1 uncultured Gammaproteobacteria bacterium
AACGTAATTTATGAACGATTTTGTTTATTCTAAAACTTAATTCCTGTAACTCTCTTGGAGCACGGATCATAGAGGTCTTATCACGAAGATAATGTCTAATCTCACCAGTGATTAAGTGAGTTGCATAAGTAGTAAATTTCGCTCCAGCTTCTGGATTGAAATAATCGATAGCTTTAATTAAACCAATAGAACCAATTTGAATTAGATCATCAACAGGGTCAGTACTTCTACGTGCAAGTCCATGAGCGATTTTTTTTACGAGATTAAAATTCTTTTCGACAATTTTGTCTCTGACTTTTTTATCTTGATTTCTTTTGTAGATAGCAAGGAGCCTATGAAGCTCTTGGGTCTGTTCTATTTTATCTTCTTTCTTCTGGTCTGACATTGATTTTGTTAACATCTAATTTATTTGAGCGTAGTTACCCAATTGAGTATATCAGTAGCCCTTCAACATGTAAAACCAGCATGAGTTTATTCATAAAGTCTCATCTGCGTCGTTACGCTCACGTCATCCCCAGCCCTGAAAGGGCTGGGGACCCAACCAATTGAAATTTTCTCGCAAGCTGGATCCCCGAATCTCTATGCGATCCGAGGATGACGGCATCTGAGAGCTTTTCAAGCAGGCTTAGAAAGGTGTTACAAATACCTGATTGAAAACTGACGTCAATGTCAGAAATGGTGGTATGCTTTATATAAGTAGCGAAAAGCTATTAATAAACATATGGAATTTGGAGCAAAAATTTTAGGTTGGGGAAAAGGCCTCCCTTCAAGAGTTGTAACTAATCATGACCTTGAGAAATTAATGGACACCACCGATGAGTGGATAGTTCAGCGTACCGGAATTAAAGAAAGAAGAATTGTAGATCCTGATAAAGGTGAGACAGCTATTTCTCTTGGTAGTGAAGCGATTTTAAGTGCGATTGAAAATGCTAAAAAATATTCTGACTCAACTGTTGAAGTTGGAGATATTGATTTGATAATTTGTGCAACTGCAACTGGAGATTATTTATTTCCATCTACAGCTTGTATGATCCAAGCTAATATCGGTGCCTCAAAAGCAGTAGCCTTCGATATTTCAGCTGCATGTACTGGATTTATTTTTGCCATGAATATGGCTTATAGTTTTATTCAAACTGGACAGTACAAAAATATTGCAGTTGTTGCAGTAGATATAATGTCGCGCTTCGTTGATTGGGGTGATAGAAGAACTGCAGTAATTTTTGGTGATGGTGCTGGTGCTGCAATTCTTACAGCAACATCTCCAGAAGAGAATTGTTTGAATCCTTTTTACTTAAGAACGAAAGGAGATACGGCTTGCTCTTTATATGTACCGAACGTAGGTAATCAATATCCCGTTAAAGCAGAAGATATAACTGCAAAGCCGGTAATGGTCTATATGGATGGACAGTCGGTGTATCAGTTTGCAGTGAAAGCTGTTCCTGAAGCTATGGAAGAAGCTTGTAAACTAGCTGGTATCGAACCTTCACAAATTGACTATGTGGTACCACATCAAGCTAACCTCAGAATTCTTGATAGCGCTGCTAAGAGATTGAAAATCCCTCTAGAGAAATTTATTTGTAATATTGATCGTTATGGTAATACTAGTGCAGCAAGCATTCCTATTGCTTTTGAAGAAGCATTGAGATTAGGCACTATTAAACACGATAAAAACAAAAGACAAAAGTTTGCTCTTGTTGGCTTTGGAGCCGGACTGACTTGGGGCTCGGTTATAGTAGAATTTTAATCGTTGCAATCACAAAAACTAGATATAAAAACAATTTTAGCGGAATACAAACCCTCTATTGAATTAGCTTTGGCTGGAGTTTTAATCCCAGAGATAAATCCGACTTTTGCTAAAACAAGGCTTCTTGAATCTATTAACTATAGTGTGCTTGGTGGTGGTAAAAGGCTTAGAGCAATTCTTGCATTAATTACAGCAGAAGCAATTTTAAAATCAGAACACAAAATCGATTTCGAAAATAATCCCGCTTATGGCTTAGCACTTGCTTTAGAACTAGTGCATGCAGGTTCATTAATTCATGATGATTTACCCTGCATGGATAATGATGACCTGCGCCGTGGCAAACCCACTAATCATAAGGCTTATGGAGAAGCATTTGCTTTACTTGCTGGAGATTTTTTACTCTGTCATCCTATAGAAGTTTTATTAAAATATACTCCTACAAATTTTCAAACTAATATCTCAGCAGTTGTTTTAGAGTTTGTTCAAGCAATTAATGGCATGATCGCAGGGCAAGCTATGGATATAGAGTTCTCCGAATTAGAAAAAAATACTAGAGAGGAGCTTGAGTTAATGCAATCACTGAAGACCGGTGCACTTTTAAATGCTTCAGTTGTACTTTCGGCAAAGCTTGCTGGAGCAAATAAAGCCCAAATTGAGGCATTGAAAATCTATGCTAATAATCTTGGTTTAGCTTTCCAAATTACTGATGATATTTTGGATTGCACTGCTTCTGCCGAAGAATTGGGCAAAACAGCTGGCAAAGATGAAAAACAAAACAAATTTACTTTCGTAAAATTATATGGAATTGAGCAGGCGAGGCTTATTGCTCAGGATTTAATCAAAGAAGCCAAAGCCCAAATTGTCCCAATAGGCATATATGCTGATAAACTATTAGCTGTAACTGACTATGTCCTTTCTCGCTCAAATTAATGCAAACGGTTATGAAGTAATAGTTTCCCTAGTGGTAGCTAATGTAATTGCTCAAGTTATTAAGACAATAATTTTTGCAATCACTACTAGAACTTTAGATTTAAGAATGCTTTTCACTACTGGTGGTATGCCTTCAAGTCATAGTGCCTCAGTTGTTGCTTTAGCTACAACTATTGGTTTACTTACGGGCTGGGATTCAATTTTATTTGGGCTTGCTTTAGCATTTGCAATTGTAGTCATGTATGATTCTGCAGGTGTAAGACGTTCCGCGGGAAGACAAGCAGCAGTCTTGAACCATATTGTTCAAGAATTATTTTCACATGATCACAAAATTGCTGAAGGTAGATTGAAAGAACTTTTAGGACATAGCCCTAAGGAAGTGCTTTGTGGGGCAGTACTTGGAATATTGGTTAGTTTAGCTTTGAGACAGATGATAACCATATATGCAGGTTAGGAGAATATTTGCAGTTCATGGATTAGGTGGTCATAGTGGTTGGTTCGCTAGGCTTGCTACTGAATTTGGCAAATATAATATTGAGCTACATTCCTGTGATCTACCGGGTTTTGGTAAGAACCATATGCTTTCAGGTGAGCCATCACCATATATTCAAGGACACATAGATACTTATCAAGAATGGTTAGATTTTGTGCAAATGAAATATGATCTTTTGAAAAAGCAATTTCCTGGTGAAAGAATTGGCATCTTGGGTCATAGCCTTGGAGCTGTGATCGTTTGTAATTTGCCGAGG
>CAYQSL010000048.1:0-8872 GCA_964420165.1 uncultured Gammaproteobacteria bacterium
AATTACGAATATCTTTTGTTGGTTTTCTGTCATAGCGTTTAATATTATACATAAAGAGAAACTAAATATGCAATACGCTTTTTAATATTTCAACGATATTTATAAATTATTAAGATTCTTCAATGGGCTCTAAATCCGATTCTTCAAGTTCGGCCTTGGTTTTTGCAGAGAAGAGTCCGCTTATAAATCTTCTTACAGAGCTCTTCCTTTTATGAGTTTTGACTATAGAATTGTAGTATTTCTCGATTTGCTCCTTAACGAAAGCCGTATTAGGACAGCGGGTTATCCTCCCGTGATGCGCAATTGAGATGTTCCCAGTCTCTTCTGAAACCACTATACATAGTGAATCCGAGATTTCACTAAAGCCAATCGCTGCTCTGTGACGGGTTCCATACTGCCAATCTAATTTTGGATTCTCTGTCATCGGTAGAATCACTGCAGCAGCAACAATCGTAAAGCCGCGCATAACCACAGCTCCATCGTGCAATGGTGATTTTGGATTGAGAATAGTGAGTAGTAATTCTTTGCTGAAATTTGCATTGATAGTGTAACCAGGATTAATGTAATAACGATCAACATAGGTCTGCTCGATGGCTATTAAAGTACCAGTACGAGTTTTTTGTAAAAGTTCTAATGCTATTGCAAGTTCATTTGCCATATCACTGATAGATTTTTTTGAATCGGTTAATTGCAAATAGCTATTGAGTGAAACATTGCCACCAAGCTGCATCAAGACCCTTCTAAATTCGGGAGCGAAGATCACAATCAAACCAACTAAAATTGTTGGAGAAAAAGTTTCAATCAATTTAGTAATGAGACTAAGCTTAAGTGCATAACAAAGTAAAATTACTGGGCTCAATAAAAAGAGACCACGTAAAACTCTCTCTGCTTGTGTGCCGCGAAATCTTTTATATCCTTGATAAAGAATCCAACAGATGAAGGCTAATTGTAAAAGTACACTTGCAATACTCAGTGGTTCAAAATCTAAATCAAAGAATGTGTAGAGAAATTCTTTGAAGTCAATATAGTTGAGTCGTAGATTTAAATTTTCGATATTGATGCCTTTTGTGAACTTGCGTTTGAAATCTGGGCGAGCTATCTAAATTTTACGATAGAATTTTACTTATGCAAAAAACAATTAACAAGCGTGAAGCAAAGCATCCTGCTTTGAATAAAATTTTTATAGAACGTTGGTCTCCACGAGCTTTTAAAGAAGATAAATTAACTCAAGAACAAATCGATACTTTATTTGAAGCAGCTCATTGGGCACCTTCTTGTTTTAATGCGCAGCCTTGGTACTTCGTATATGCTTCTACTGATGAAGCTTTAAATAAGCTAAGACCTGTAATGGTGGAACAAAACCAAGTCTGGGCTAATAAAGCGCCATTATTGATTTTAGTTTTTGCTAGAAAAAAATTCGAATACAACGGTAAGGACAATGCTCAAGCTCAATTTGATTCAGGTTCTGCTTGGATGTCACTTGCTTTGCAAGCACATTCTATGGGATTGATTACACATGCCATGGCTGGTTTCTCTAATGAGAAAGCCTATGCTGTGACAGGGTTATCTCCTGATGAATTCACACCAATGTGTGTCATTGCTGTGGGTTATCACGGCAATACTGAAGATTTAGCACCGTCATTTCAGGAGAAGGAATTCCCTTCTGAGAGAAAGACTTTGGATCAAGTTGTAACGTCCTTAAATTAAAAGTAGCTTTTAGAAAAGCTAAAAATCGAATCTGATAAACTATAGCTTCGTTATATGGATATATCTGCTATTACTTATTCGATTTTTATACCGCTATTGAATTCAATTCATGAATTTACTCGAAGCTTTGGTTTGCAAAGTTTTGGTTGGTCAATTATTATACTGACGGCTTTTGTAAAGATCGTTATGACTCCGCTTACTTTCAAACAAGTGAAGAGCACTAGAAAGATGATGGTAGTGCAGCCTAAATTAAAAAAATTACAAGAAGATTTTAAAAAGACAGAAGAGAAACTTAAAAACGATCCAGCGAAGCAAAATCAAGTTCGTTTGGAGTTTCAACAGAAAATGATGGGCTTCTATAAAGAGAATGGAATTAATCCATTAGGTGGTTGCTTACCTCTTATTGTGCAGATGCCAATTTTACTTGGACTTTTCTGGACCTTCTCAGGACCACCATTTCAAGCCAAGCCGATTTATGTAGAAGTGAAAGTTGTTTCTGCAGCTGAGTCACACAAGAAACAAATTAAACCTTCAAACAATGGTGAAATTTTTGTAGATAAAGATGGTAATCGCGCGCGTATTGCTCTCAATGCAAAGAAGGTCACTCTTGTTGAAGGTGAAGATTTTACTATCAAAGCTTCCCGTACTATGGGTGAAGCTAGTTTCGATCCTAAAGATATTCAATGGGGATTTTTCGGTGGAGTAAAAGAAAACCCTGCTGCAAAGCTTGATATTCATGAAGATGGTTCAGCAACTGTTGTTGCGACTAAAGCTGGCGCTACTGCAAAAGTAGAAGCTAATTTACCTCAGACTCTTAAAGATGATTCATTCTTGTTTATTAAAGACTTTGGTGCAACTGGAGTCTTTGATAAGAAGACTGGTACTTTCCATTTAGATATTTTGATTTTAGTACTCTTGTTTGGTTTTAGTATTTGGTTATCAACGACATTGAACGCACCTAAGCATGCTGAATTGAAGCCTGGTGAAGTTGAAGATCCACAAATGGCTATGCAAAAAAGCATGTCAACAATGATGCCAATGATGATGACAATCATGATGTTCTTTATTCCATTGCCTGCTGGAGCATTGCTATATATGATCGTTTCAGGGTTTATACAAAGCGGACAGACTTACTTTGCAATGAAGAGATATTCGTAAGGTTTTACGCTTAAAGCACTCTTTTGTTATAATTCCTAGTCGATGATTTTAAATAATATGGTCGACAGAATTCCGGAGCTAGAGCTTCGCCAGGGCCAAGAGCGAGATAATCATCATAGAAAGACTGCAATCGCGGGTCCAGGTTATGCTTACGGTGATTGTCCTATTCTGGATTTAAAAACTTGGAATAGGTTAGATGAAATAGAGGGTTTGTGTGTTGGAAATAAAGCACTATCTCAAGTAGCAGAAGCTCAGCTCATTAGAAATTATCCTAAATTAACTAAGCATGATTTTACTTTAGCTCTCAGGCTTAATATATTAGAACTATCAAAACAAGAAAAATCTGATTTACTCGCAGATATCTTTTTGAATTTTTCACAAGGTGACCGTCGTGATAATGCACTTGAGAAGCTTGGAAGCCGAGTAATTGATATTGATGATAGAAATTTTTCTAGCCATTTAACTAATCTTGTTCCTCAAAGTGACTCACAGGCTAAGGCTTTACTATTAGCAAATAAATTTCTGGATTTTAAAGATTTACAGCCTGCAATTTTCTTTTTAGAAGGCGAGGGTGGCAGAGGCAAAACTCATATCGCTTTAGGTATGGCAAAAAGATATTTGCAAGAAGCTAAGAAAGTTTATTTTCTTTCTGGTCTTAAACATCGTTTACCGACTGCATTTGATATAAACAAAATGAAGGCTGCTGATGTAATAGTTTTAGATGATCTTAATGCTTGTGAAGGTATTGAAGATACTATAAAAGAAATAGTTCGTGATTGTCATGAACAGTCTAAGCGTTTAATTATCACTTCGAATGTTTCTCCTAAATCAATAATGGATCAACTCTATCCACCAGGTAAGGATCATGAAAAGGAAGGTTTCAAAAATAGATTTGAGAATGCTCTTCTTCACCAGAAGATTACTACCAATGAATCTTATAGAAATAAAGGTTTGCAAGCTATGCAGCGATTTTTTACTCTGGGTGACGAAGATAAACGATTGATTCGTTTGTGGAAATATTTTAGTAAGCTATTTAGACTTTCCAAAAAACCTTAACTGAATAATTTTCTGGTGATGTCCTACTTAATTTAATTGCTTTAGTAAAGCTCTAAAATGCAATTCCCCACAGCCATTGAGATTGATATCTGCATGAGAGCTTAAAACATCAGTGGAGACTATCGTGGTATTTGCTTTTTCTGATTTAAGTTTGCCTAAGTACTCATTAAGTTGTGGATTGAGTACGGTTTGAAATTCTAAGACTAAAATATTTTCAAATTTATCTAAGGCAAATTCACAAGGATTTTTTTCTGAACTAAATTCCATTTTCGGCATAGTGAAGACTCTGTCGATAATGTCTCTTTCGAGTTTCGGATGTTTATTGTAGATGAGTATAGTTTTTTCTAGATTGGGTTTCGGAATTGGGTTTAGGGTTTGGATGGCGCTTGCAGCGATTTGCAGTAGGTCATGATGTGCGTCATTGCGAGCGAAGCGAAGCAATCCATCTTCTGGAGAGCTTTCGGTAGTGTGGATTGCCACGCCTTCTTCGAAGGCTCGCAATGACGGCATTTGCTTTGTAATGACGGCAGGGTTCCTAAGTAAGTTCACCGCTTCTAATGCTGCATCAATGTTAGTATGCCAAATAATCAGATCATTACCAGCCTCAAGCATTAACCTAGCCCTTTCAGTACAATCACCGAAACGATCTAAAGCTTTCATCGTTACTTCATCACTGATAACTAAGCCTTGAAAACCTAATTCCTCACGCAATAAACCTTGAATGAATTTCTTGGAAAGGCTAGTAGGCAAATCTTTCTCTGAGCTGAATCTATCATCACCAATGATTTCGATAGCCAAGTGAGCAATCATGACCATATCTACTTTAGCTGCTATTGCAGAGTTGAAAGGCTCAAGATGTTTTTCGAACTCCTGATAATTTTTGTAAGTAATCTTTGGTAAACCTAAATGTGAATCACTAATGCTGGCTCCATGTCCCGGGAAATGTTTGGCACAACTGATTATAGAGGTCTTGTTTAATTCCTCTATGAAGGATTTAACTTGCTTGGACACTTCTTGAGGATCACTACCAAAACTACGGGGTCCAATAATTGGATTTAAAGACTCTGTATTCAAGTCAGCACAAGGACTGTAGGCAAGGTTGAAACCGAGGTCTTGGAGGTTATGGCTTAGGGTTTGTGTGAATTCTCTGATGCGCAGGGGTATTGCTTCGTCACTTCGTTCCTCGCAATGACGTGCATCCATGCCGAGTGCTTTAAATGATGGCAAAGGATCTACAAACCTTCTTAGTCTTTGTACCTTGCCGCCTTCTTCGTCAGTACTGATGATGAGATCATTACCTAGTAACTCCTTAAGATCAGTTGTTAGTTTTTTTATCTGCTCGCGTGATTTGAAATTCACGTCATAGAGAATTATTCCAGCAGGATCAATTTGCTTTAGTTTGGCAGCAAGCTCGGAATTCATTTCTGAATTAGGGAAGCCTACTATAAAATGTTTACCAATATTATTCATTACTTTGTTTTATATCCTATTTTCCATACTCCTCTTTCACGGAACGCTGGTATTGTTTGCCTTTTAGCTGCATTGCTAATCGCTGAAGCTGATAGTTTCCTGTTTTTTGCATAATCAGTAAGTTTGATAATTTTTAAACCTTCTAAATAAGCCAGTCGTTTATGAAATGATTCAATGAGTGCAAGTGCAATGATTTTCTCAAGTCTTTCAGTTTTACCTTTTTGATCAAAGTCCTGGAAAGAGCTATAGTAATCAGCTTTTTCTTTGTCACGAATTATTATTGCTGGAAAAGTAAAGCGCTGGAATTGATAATTAATAATGGCTCTGCCCATTCTGCCATTTCCATCACAGAAAGGATGTATATGCTCAAAACTAAGATGGAATTTAGCAATCTTATCAATGAAATATTTATCAAAGCCATTTTTATACTCTTCTATGGCTTCTTGCATCATAGTTTCAATGTGTTCTGGTGCTGGAGCGATATAGCTACCAACTCGAACATACTCACCTTTTTTGCGAAATCGTCCTGAAATTTTGTCATCAATGCCACCAATTAGCATTTGATGTAAAAGTAAAATAGTTTCTTGATCTAATTCTTTCTCTTGTGATTTAGCTCGAATGTAATTAACTACACGTGCAAGATTTTTGGCTTCATAGACTTCTCTTAGTGAAAGATCTCTTTCAATTTCCATTTCAAGAAGAATTTTCTCTGTCTCTTTTAGAGTTAGAGTCGAATTTTCTATGGCATTTGAGTTGTAAACAGCTTCTGCAATTTCAGCTTCATCAATCATGGCAAGTAAAGATTCTTTGCCTGGGCGTAAACTGTCGTATTTGAATTTTAATTCATTAATATAATTTTTTCGGCTCTGATTTATGCTCATCCCTTTATTACTATTATAAATATTATTCACGGTTTTTTGCCAAAAAAACGTGAATAAAAGGTGATTTTAGGGGTTTATTCACGTTTTTTTGGTGAAAAACCGTGAATAACTGGAAAACAACTCGTCATCCTGAGGAGCGAAGCGACGTGAGGATCTAGTCCTTAGTTAACTGCAATAGCGACCAAATAATTTGAGACTTTGCTGGTGATCTTTTGTGAAATTATAGTCAAGGTTATTAAAATACTGAGTTAGTTTTGCTTTAGGTAAACCAGTTTGTTTATAAGCCTCCACTATCACATCTGGTAGTGCCTCACTTAGACCGAAGTCACGGGCTGCAAGTATTAGAGTTTGGATTTCATTGTAATGTTCAAGAGCTAATGAATCTTTATTGAAACACCATAAAGCAAAGACCATTGGTAACTTAGTTAATTCATACCAAGCGGTGCCTAAGTCAAGAACATATTTGTAACTGTTTTGCTGAGCTTCTTTGAGAGCTTCATCACCAATTAGAAGTTTGACTGGATACTCAGTGGAATTTTTAGTGAAATTAGTAAATTTAATGTCCTTGAGATCGCGAGAGAATTTTTTTTCAAGAATGATTTTTAGCAAATTAACCGAAGTAGCACTTTTATCGGTAATGAAAATCTCTTTAGCATTTTTGATTTCTTCTTCACTATTAGCAAAAACCAAAACACTATCTGCTTGAGTTTTACTGCTAATTGAGATTCCTTCTAAAACCTCGTATTTGTCAGTGTTTGAAAGGTATTCATAAGAAGAAATTGGGGCTAAATCTATTTCTCCGCTTCTAAGTAACTCATTAATCTGAGTTGGATGACCCTGTACTATTTCAAAGACTTCATTTTCGTCATCTGCAAAGGGTAGATTAATTGGCAAGCAATTAATGAAATTAATTTGTCCTAGTTTGATTTTATCCATTCTTGAATCCTTGAGCAATTGGCATGCGACGTCCTATGCCAAAGGCTTTGCTGGCTACTTTGAGTATGGGCGGTGCTTGCTGGCGTTTGTATTCAGCTCTATCTATCATGTTTAGAACCTTCATGACAGTTGCTTCTTCAAAGCCATAAGCCACAATTTCTTTTAAAGATTTTAGTTCTTGTACGTAGAGAAGAATAATTTTGTCTAAAGTTTCGTAATCAGGCAGTGAATCGCTGTCTTTTTGGTTATGTCTTAATTCAGCACTAGGAGCCTTTTCGAGTATATTTAAAGGGATAATTTCCTGATCTTTGTTTATGTAATCACAAAGCTTATAAATAGTGGTTTTGAGGAGGTCACCAATAACTGCAAGTGCCCCGCAGCTATCACCGTAGAGTGTTGAATAACCTACAGCAATTTCTGATTTATTGCTGGTTGAAAGCAATAATGCATTTAATGAATTAGCAAAAGCCATAAGAATACTTGCTCTAATTCTCGGTTGTAAGTTCTCATCAACTAATTTCTGAGTAGGACTGGATCCTGTACTTGAGTATGACTGGATTCCCAGCCCCTGCGGGTCTGAGAATGACGAGGATGACGAAATTAAAACTCGTAATTCATCATGAAGCTTGGCAATACTCACTATTTGATAATGTATACCAAGGTTTTTAGCCAGTGCTTCTGCATCATCAAAGCTTTCTTTGGAAGTAAATTCTGAAGGTAACATGTAAGTATAAACATTTTCTTTGCCGAGGGCTTTGGTTGCAAGATAGGCTACCAGTGCTGAATCTACGCCACCCGAAAGTCCTAAGACTATTTTGGAAAAACCACATTTATAAATATAATCCTGCAAGCCAAGGACTAAGGCGGATTCGAGTTCTGCGGCACTATTTGAATTTATATCGTCAATAATGCTGAAAATATTTTCTTTGCCACGCTCTATGGTGGCTATAGCAGGGAGGTTTTCAATTTCATTTAAATCAATAACAGCGTGGTCTTCAGCAAAGGATTTGAGCTTTCTAACTAGTTTTGCTTCTTTGTTGAATACTAGAGATGCACCATCAAAAATTAACTCGTCATTTGCACCAACTTGGTTTACGTAAATTATTGGTACCGAAAATTTCTTGGAAATTTTAGCAATCATATCTTTGCGGATTAATGGTTTATGAAAACTATATGGAGAAGCAGAGCAATTGATGATAAAGTCTGCATCTTTTGAAATCAGCTCAGTGATTGGATCTTTGCTGTATAGATTGTCTAATTCTTCAATCCAAATATCTTCACAAATTGAAAGTCCAATTTTATAGTTCATAAAGTCCCAAACAGAACTTTCTTTAGCAGCTTCGAAATATCTAGTCTCATCAAAGACGTCATAGCTTGGAAGTAGGGTCTTATGAGCCGTTGACTCTAGCTTGCTGTTAGCCAAACAGAAAACTGAATTGAAAAGTCTTTTGCCGTATTTGGGATTTGGAGAAATGCCACCAAGAATTATTCCAAAATCTGCTGAGCTTTCTTTAGCGATTATTTCTAAAGCTTGATTTTGTTTTTCATATAATTCTGGTTTTAGAATGAGGTCCTTTGGTGGATAACCAATAAGGCTCATTTCTGGGAAAACGACTAGGTTTGCGCCTTGTGTTTTTGCAATAGAGCAGAATTCCAAAATCTTT
>CAYQSL010000049.1:0-8857 GCA_964420165.1 uncultured Gammaproteobacteria bacterium
TAATCATTTGATCTAGGTCAAAAAAGTATATTAGATACAAAAATAAATCACACCCGAATAGATAAGTGCTTATTTATTCGGGTAGAATTATGAGAATAGAGAAACTTTTATGGAAAGAATTCATGAATTTTTAGAAAACGAATTTGATTCAATCGAAATCAAATCCCAAATTTCTGGCCTCGAAGAAACTAAGGTTATTGTTAAAGATTTATTGAAAGATACGGCGGGCAATGCTCTAGCAGAATTTCTAGATCAGACCAGAGCGCTAGTAAATGATTTGAATAATCATACTCAAGAATCTCAACCACGTTTGCAACGCATCATAATGGATAAAATTTATTATGCTGTGCATTTTGAAGCTATTGATTTTAATTGGAATAATAATGATTTTGATAAAGCCACTATTTATATTGCTCTTGGTATTGATTTGGAAATGCAAAAAAAAGTTTTGGGCTATTGGATAAAATCTAGCTCAGGAAATAGCTTTGAGTTTTGGCTCAAGGTTTGTAAAGAGCTGAAGCAATCTGGAATCCAATCTATTCATATCAAGAGCCTTGATAATATTTATTGGCTAACTAAAGCTATGAATCTTATTTTTTCTTAGTGAGCTTAATTTAGTTTTAAATTATATCTTTCGTTAACGCGCTCATAGCGCGGGTCTTTAAAGCTTGATCTTGCAAAATGATTCTTTTTGTAGAGATGAATAGCTTCAACTAGTTTGGAATTTGTCGAAGCAAAGAGTTCGTCATAAGAATGTTCTTTTGCAAATTTAACTGCATAGTTTAAAAGCCTTTGAGCAATGCCTCTACCACGATATTTTTTAGCAACAGTCATTTTCGACATCTCTAATTTGGATTTACCGTGTGGTATTAAAGCAAGAGTACCAATAGCTTTTTCATCTTTTACTGCAAACAGGACTTCTCCACCTTTAGCTATGATCATTTTTTCTGGATCAGCAAATAATTCTTTATCATAGTCCTCTACACTGAAATATTCTTCCAACCATTCTTTATTCAGTTTCTCAAAATCTTTTATGTATTTTTTATCGAAGCTTACAATCTGTGGTTCCAAAATTTGAATCAATGATTTGTTTTTAACTCTTTGTTCAATGCGGATCAGAGTTTGAATAATAGTTTGGCTATCTTCGCCAATTAGCTCAGGAAGAGTCTTTTGTAAATCAATTAGATCTGGAATGATACTGTCTAAAGCCTGCTCGCCCTTTGGGCTTAAAGAAATAAGCCTCGATCTTTTGTCTTTAGCGGTTTCTATATTAACTAAGCCAAGCTTTTCTAATTCCTTGATACTTTGTGACACTGCTGGAGAAGAAATATTATTGCGACTAGCTAAAGTTTTAAAATCAATTATTTTTTCACGTCTAATAGTAGTCAAAGTCACAAACCATGAAGGTTTGAAATTGCGACCTCGTAAGTCGTATAATTCCTGAACTTGAAAGGATAAAAGCTCAGATAAGCGTTTGAGTCTGGAGGCTATACTAACTAATCCAGTCAAATCAAGCTCATCCCAAAAGTCTTTTTGTACCATCATGCTTAATATATCAGGTATTTTTTTTAAAACAGCCTTAAAATTTTTCGTAAAGACTGACTGAATACCCAGTTAACATATTATTACCTTGTAGAATTATCTATGCGATTACGGGCATGGTGAGGGTTGGAGCTTATTTTCTAGAACCACTTAGACGATTCAATTTAATTGACCGTCCTTTTGCTCTTACTGGGCCTAATAGTCCAAGTTTACGACTAATTAGAAGTGAAAATACTTCGTCAACTCTTATTTATTTACATCCTGAAGTTAATTACTTAACTAAAACAGAAAAAAATGACTTAGTAAAAGTAAGAATTGGAGCAGCTCGACTTAAATATAAACAAGCTAGATCACAAGCTGAAAAACATAAAATCATTCAAGACTATTTTGGAGCAGGTCTGGGTAAGCCTGAGTATTTAACTCATCCAGTATTTCAACAATTTGTAAAAGATTCTGAGAAAGGTGATTACTATCAAACTCGTGCTTTACTTTCGAAACTGAAACCCAATTTTGTAATTGGGGTTTTTCAAACTCCTTGGAGTCCAGAATTAAAAACAGAGTCATTAGAAGGAATGACTTTTGATGAAGAAGACTATGGACTAAAAACAGATTATCCTTCAAATGCGGTTGCAATCAAAAATGTACTTCTAAGTAAAGGCTTTACTAATGAAATTTTTGTTGCTTTGTTTCCTGAAAACTTTGTAGTTGCAAATGAGAATCTTAGAAAGGGTGAAGATTTTGATGCTTACTATATAGTTGATAGTTTCATAAGCCGTTACCATAAATATACTGAAAGAATTATCGCAACACATGCACCTGAAGTCTTTCCTTCCCTAAAAAATATAAGTCAGGAAGATTTGCAATATGCAATTGCTACCTGGCTTAGTGCTCATGAATATTTCCATACTACAGGACCCATACCTAGAGTTTATAGACATGACTCAGATGAAGAGTCAAATCGAGTTAATAGAAATAAAGAGTATGGTTTCTATCTTAAAAATACTAAAGAAGGTGGCGCCTTTGAGGAAATGCGCGTTGATCTTAATACTCTTGTGCGCTTAGGTACTGCAACTATGCAGGCAGAGTCTAAAGGGAAAGCTACTTTAATTAGAGACTTTATTCTTGCTGAACGTCTACTACGTTATATTGCTCAGAAAAACCCCTATGATCATTTTGATTCAACAGTACAGCTAGTGCTGACTCATCATCTTATTAAAGAAGGAGTTTTAACTATTGATGATAAAAATCAAATTAGGCTTGGAAATTTTAGCAAGCTTACAGAGTCACTTGCCAGCCTATTAAATCAGGTAAATGAACTTGAGACGAAAATATCACAGGAAAAAGATCTCTCTATTCCAAAGGACTTTGGTGAAGCAGAAGAGATGATTTGTAAGTTTATGCGCGATCGGGCTAGACCTGCTGCTAGCTTTAATGCAGAAGATGCAAAGTTTTTAGACGAATTTAGTTCTACCAAAGCGCAATATACAGCTGAGATGCGCTTAGCTAAGGAAGAAAATGATTTAGAGAAACAGAAAAAACTTAGAAAAGAATTTGCAGTACCCCTAAAAGTTTATTTCGAGCGTTTTTATCCTTTGCAGCCGTTTCATAAAGCATTGCGCAAGACTTTGAAGCCATATTTACCGCAAGAAAAAAAGACTTCAACAGCAAAGCCGCAGATGAAGAAAAAAGATTTCGAACCTCTTACAACAACAACTTTACATCAAGCTAACTCTAGTTCCGCGAAGTCTCTACAACCAGCAGAAATAATAATCAAAAGTAGTAGAACTGATCTTAAGAATATACATGATTTACCAAAGGATGCTAGTCGTGAAGAATATGATAAAGCTTTTGTTGAAATACTTAGACAGGATACTAATAGTGGTGGATTTGATCCCACCACTATTAAAGGGACTCTTCAAATAATTGCTTTACAATCACCAAGTAAATTTGTAGATGATATTAAAACTAAGAAGCTACTTTTGTTTGCTCATTTAGATGCTCAAAATCGTATAGATGCAGCTAGTTTGAAAGATTATAATCAACTAATTTTTGATTTATATCAAGGACTATTGTCTGAATTGAATTCTACTGAGCAAGAAAGATTTCTATCAAATTTAAAGCGCATTTTGCGTCTGATGTTGAGAGAAACAGGTGATAAAGATTTTTTAGCTGTTAGTCTAAAATCTTGGCAAAATGAATTAAATGAAATTAGAGCTCATCAGAAAACTATAAAGGACCGCTTTGGGATAAGCATATCTGCTAGCATTGGTCTCCTTGCTCTTACTACAATGATTCCTCTTGTGCGGCATAGGGCAGCAATAGACCTTAAAGATGAAGCAATAAAGCATAAAAACGAACGCAAAGAAATACAAACAGAACTTCAAAAAACACAAATCAAGCTTAAAAATGAAATAACCAAGAAACGATCTATTAGTGATTTGGATTTCAAAGGTATTTATAATGAAGACTTAGAAAAGGTTCATCAAAATATCAAAGAAGGTCCATTGATCTCTAGAATAATGATATCCATCTTAACAAGCAATATTAAAAAAGATAGATTGGCTGAATGTGAAATAAAACAAGGCAAAGAACTTATAGATACTAAGTTAAGTAGAAATGGTAAAAATGTACAAATTTTTTGTTCTGTAACAAATGGGGATATTTTAAGGATAGAAGATAAAGGACTTGAGATCCATGTTACTCTACCTCAAAAACTTATTCAAGAACTATTAGATATTAGTGATGGTCAGCTAGAAGCAACTTTATTGCAAATGAGAAAGGATAGAGAATTCCAGTTTGAAATCAATCCAAAATTTTTGCCAATAAGACATCCTCGCTTTAATATGCCTAAAATCCACCTGGGGCGCAAGCCTTCTACAATTGAAGAGTCTGATTATATTAGAATAATTTCTCCAATAGCAATTTCTTTATTGAAAATTGCATTGGAAAAGCATTCAGATCATTTCAGGGGAGAAATTGTAGATGATAAGACATTTAGTTTTGATGGGCAGCAAAAAGAAATACAATTCGCGGTACAAATTGCACCACCGGATTCTAATGCTCAAGTGATAATTACTAAAGATCCAATCAGTGATGATTTAATAGTTTTAATTCCTAATACAATACCTCGATCTGTAATGGAATACTTTGATAAAGCAATAGACACTAAATCTCCTGAAGAAAGAAAAATACTTTCTGATCCTATGAAATTAAAAGCTTACTTAGAGCAAATAATCTTTGAACAAAAAGTATTGTTTAAATTTTTGAGATAAATTTTGAAACTTTCTTAGCCTCTCGTAGCAACTCATCCATAAATTACTTTGATGGATGAGCTTCTACTAGAGCATCAAATGTCATATGACATTTGAATCTTTTCTAATGGCAATTAACTGTGTCTGATGGATATACTTCACAATATTCTTTATTCATTCCACTGGTATCACACACGGCAGGTATCCAATCTGCATAGCTACAGCTTGTTGGTGGATGCATCATGCAATAAGGATCAGCAGCATGTGCAGTACAGAAAGTATTGCAAGATGCCGCAGTGCCCCCACCTGTACATGGGTTTGGTATGCAAGCAGGTTCCATTGAATGCGCAGGACTAGAGCAATAGGTTGGGCTACCGCAAGTAGTAGGATTCCAATCAGTTTGATTACAAGCTGAAGGCGGTATATAGCCTGGGCATCCTGGAGTCATCGTCCCCATTGGTCCAAGACAAATATCATAATTTGGACATGATGGATTTGTTGTTCCAGCGGTTCCAGCGCATGGATCTGGTGGAGGTACATAACCTGGGCATCCTGGAGTCATCATCCCCATTGGTCCATCGCAAGGACCTGGAGGCGGCGGTGGAGGTGGCATGCAAGCAGGATCTGCAGCATGCATTGCACAATAACTAGTGCCACCACAAGTAGCCGGGTCCCAATCTGTAGGAGTACATTGGCTTCCACAAGTAGTGGTAGTGAATTTTGCATTTACTGTGCGATTATTTTTTTTATAGTCATGAACTAAAGTTTTTGTTTTGCTTTTCAAAGCTTTTAAAGTATGTTCATTGAATTCACCCTCTCCTGGCTCACCACTCACGCAGACCGTGATGACAGGATCCTGACCAATTGATTTACATAAACTGTTAGTAAATTGAATAATTGACTTAGGGTGCTGCTCAGCAAAGCCAATTGCTAAGCAGGCTTGTGAGGGTAGAAGGGTTGCTAAAATCAATAGCAACCTAATAGAGTATTTCATTAGGATCTCCTTATAAATTCGGGAATCCACCCAGCTGTTACACCTAGGTGTTCCTGCTGGGGGTAATCGGCAATTTATTGGAAATCTTTAGCTTTTAGTGGAAATCTGATTTTCTATTAGGGGCAATTGGTTGTATCTGATGGATATACTTCACAATATTCACGACTAAGTCCAGCAGTATCGCAAATAGCAGGTACCCAGTCAGAATAAGAGCACGAGGTTAAGAAGCACAAAGGATCCATAAAGTAGACAGTGCAATAAGCACCACCACAAGTATTAGGATCCCAATCTTCTGTAGTGCACTGCGATGCTGTTACAGATGATATGCTAATCGCCCAAAATAATAATAATGACAATAGTAATTTTAGTGAATATCGCATGAATCTCCTTTTGAGGGTAAACACCCAAGGGTTTTCATTCTAGCCTAAGACTTGAAATTTTGCAATTGTATTACTTTCTTTGCGAGCTTTTCACCAACAATTTCCTTGTTCTTAGGATGAATATCTAATTCAGTGCTTTCAAATCCTGTACTTGAGATTGCATAGTAATGAGAAATTGAATTAGCTAAGTCCATTTGCATTGATTGAA
Organism: uncultured Gammaproteobacteria bacterium; assembly: GCA_964420165.1. GTDB lineage: Bacteria > Cyanobacteriota > Vampirovibrionia > LMEP-6097 > LMEP-6097 > CAYQSL01. The sequence goes on from CAYQSL010000049.1 coordinate 6,376, forward strand.
ATTGTTTTAGATCTTCAGCTTTATCAGTTTTGAAGTCATGTAATTGAACTGAGATGAAAGGTAAATTCTCTCGCTGCCATTTTTTGCGCCAATCTTTTACTAAAGCAGTAAAAAGTTTTGAGTAATTTTGATGATTAGAAATATCTGATTCACCTTGATACCAAATCACGCCCTTAATTGGGAAATCAATGAAAGGCGCTAATAGTGAGTTATAAACAACAGTAGGATAATTTTTTTCTACTGTTGTTAAATGTTGCCAATTAGTAATTGCTAAAGAAGTTTTGTTTATAGTAATGAAACTTTGATTGAGATGCTCTAAAAATTCTTTGATTATTTCTTCGGAGCTATCCTGTGGAAGTAACCTTGCTTTGATTTGATTTTGTGGTCTTAGGTCATCTTTTAATACTAAGAATTGATTCGAGCCATTACGAAAAGGACTGAGTCTAAAAACATTTAACCAAGTGGCAACAGGAATATTGATGTCACTTAAACTTAATTTGCCATTGAAGCCAAGATACTGTGGCTCTAAAGTGAAGTCTCCTATAATCCAATGCTGGACTGGAAAATTCTCATCTTGAATTTGTTTTTTTATCTCTGGAAATTCTTCTAGACTCTCTCTACTCATTAGAGAACTTATTGAAATATTGTCTGTACATCCTTGAATAATCCCAATAGGAATTTTTCTTTCCTTATATAAATTTTTTGCAAAGCTAAATGCTACAGCAGAAAAATTCCCTATGCTAGTCGCGTCAGAAAATTCCCAAGCACCATCAATTGAATTAAGTGGGGCTTTCTGTGGCTTTGCATGATTTCTTAGGAAGCGAATAAATTTATAATGCTTAGCTTCCATGATATCTCCGTAAGGATTAGAACTATATCTAACTGGCCAGCACATGTTAGATTGTCCAGCAGCAAGCCAAATATCACCAACTAAAATATCGCTGAGCTCTATGGTATTTCCTCTGCTGCTAATTTTTAGTTTATGAGGACCACCTGCGCTGAAAGGACCTATTAATACTTGCCAGTAACCATCAGTGTTTGCTTGAGTAGAATAATTTTGCCACCAATGCAATGAAACATTTACTTTGGAATTGGCGGGAGCAAAACCTTTAACTAAGATTTTCTGATCACGCTGCAAAACCATATGATCAGTGAAAATATTTACAACTTTTAAACTTCCGTCATTTTTTTTACTACAGCCAGAAAAAACGCAGAGTAAAACTAATACGAAACTAAGTTGGATTAGTTTATACAAAATTTACAGTAAAGCTTGACCAGCTTCTGTTAAATGATTGATAGTGAGAACACCAATTGTAGTTAAAGTTATGAAAACTAAAACTGCTACGTAACTCATAAAGACTTGAGATTTTTTACCTACAGTAATTCCCCAAGTAATGCAGAATCCCCAAATGCCATTTGCGAAGTGATAAGTCACAGCGGTTAAGCCAATGATATAAAACCAGTAAATGCTAAAAGGATTGATATAAGGAATCTCTGGTAACCAAGATATAGACTGCCATCCAGCTAAAGATTTGGCTACGTAATTGTAATCAAGTCCTTCTACATTCTTAAATTGCATAATATGGTACCAAATATAAATTAATGCAATCACACCAGTGATACGTTGAAGAATATATCTCCAGTTCTCAAGATGTGAGTATTGCCATTGATTAGGCTTGGCAGTTGTGTAAATTACCATGCCATAAAGTGCATGAAAAAGAATTGGCAAATAGAGTACAATCCATTCTATATATTCAACGAAAGGCATTCCTCTTAGAGCATTGATAGTGAGATTGTAATTCTCGACACTGAACATCGCAACGCTATTAGCGAAAAGGTGGAAACAGAGGAAAACTCCAATTGGCACCATTCCACTCATTGAGTGCAATCTTCTAAGGAAAAAACTATCTTGCAGGTTTTTAAACATACAAGCCCATTGTAACCTAAGTCCTGTTAATGAGCCTTATGAGCTATGAGCCTATACATTTTGCATCTTTATACTTAAATTCTTAATTGAATATCTTGCTAATTCATCAAAGACCATAAGAACATCTTCATGTTCTTTATAATTTGGACCTATTTGGATGGTATAAAAGTTTTCGTTCTTAATAACCTTGAGAGGCACACCTAGCCTAATTGCTAGTTCATCTCTATATTTATTTGCTTGACTTTGTTTTTTGAAAATCCCACTGGTAATTACAAAATTCTTTTCACCTGTATTGGTTTCAACAAGAGCATTGCTTTCAGTGTCTCTAATTAAATTAGGGGTGCTGATTAGATTTTGAAGTTTTTCAATGATGGTCTGAGGATTGTAGACATAGAAGCAGACATATATAACTATGGCTGCAATTACAACCCCAGTTGCTATTGATAAATTATTTGATTTTGATTTTTTCTTTGCTGTAGAGTTCTTTTCTTTTTTTAATTTGCTTGTTACTTGATTTAAAAGAAGCATTCCCATCAGAACATTTTGTCGTATTTC
>CAYQSL010000050.1:0-8845 GCA_964420165.1 uncultured Gammaproteobacteria bacterium
AAGGCTTTAATGCTTGTGCAGTTTTCGTCATTGCGAGCCCACGTAGTGGGTGTGGCAATCCAGTTTTACAAAAAGGTTTATAAAATACAAGTCGAAGATTTCGACTTATTTGTTTAAATCGTTTATCTATTAAAGAAGGTGGTTATCATGGCATGGGCAATGCTATTACTAGCTGTGGGATTCGAAATCTCAGCAGCAATTCAATTAAAATTCTCAAACGGATTCACTAAGATGGATTCATCGGTTTATACCGTTATCCTCTTTGCGCTTAGCTTCACTTGTGCTGCAATCGCATTTAAGAAGATCGACTTAGGACTCGGCTACGCATTGTGGTCAAGCTTAGGAACAGTAGGTATTATCGCAGCAGGAATTCTTCTATTTGACGAACCCGCTAACCTATTCAAAATCGGCTGTGTAAGCTTGATCTTGGTTGGGGTTATTGGTTTGAAGATTTATTCGTGATTTACAATTCATAAATCAAGAGAGTTATCAGTGGCATTTAATTATGCTAGTATCTCGCTAGGAAAAATATTTATGGGCTTATCACGACTTATGCCAAGTTTATCAAGTTTGCGAGTGGATTATTGTTTGCCAGCAGTGCTTGCAATAGCTGCGCTAACTCCTCTTGCACTAAAGGAAGGTGTTAAAATCCTCGCGCCTGATCGAGGCGTGGTTCAAATCGCTGATGATGTCTCTACAGAAAATGCCTATCAAAAACAGATAGCAATAAAGGTAGAAGTCTGGGATAGCTTTGCAAACATTCCTACTTCAGAGAGAACTGAATTTGAAGATTTTTTAAAAAGTACTGGATTAGCAAATCCTCTGAATGAAACTAAAGAAAAATTTGCTGTTACTGAAGCAGACCTGGCGTTAGCTGGCTCTTTAGGTCATATATTGAGCGATTCAGGTCTTAGGCTTCCTTACACAGCTTTGAAGAAATTACAAGTAACTGATAAAGCAATACGTCAAAATCCAAAAGGATTTACCGACTATTTAAAAATAGAGCCAGATGAAGTAGCAATAAAAAATTTGAAAAGGCTGGGGCAATATGCACCTGAAAAAACTTTTAAAACATTAGTAATGAATGATGTAAATTTTCAACAATTAGGAACTACAGGAATTCTGCGACCCTTGGTAGATAAACTTTATTCGGGAGAAATGGATTCGAAAGATTTTTCTCATTATTATTATTGGGTGAATCATTATGAAGGACTACGAAATCAAAATCTACTTACTGCACTGCATAAAGACCCTAAGAAGTAAGCAATTTTAGGCTAAATTCGAAAGTGATATCTCTTAAATGAGAGGCAGGGTAATGGATAATTCTTTGATTCCTAGTAAAGGCACTATACCGCTTTATTTGTTTGGGAATGCGGGAGGAAGGATTGGTTGACGACGCGAACAGACGCGAACGCTTTTTTTGATTGATTTTCGTAAAAATGGTGGGCGCCCGAAGACTCTAAGTACTGACGGAGTCAGGACGTAAAGAAGAAGTCGACCGCTAGGCGGGAGGAAGTTTAGATTTTATAAAAATGGTGGGCGTTGAAAGACTCGAACTTCCGACCGCCTCGGTGTAAACGAGATGCTCTACCAACTGAGCTAAACGCCCTTGTTTGAGTACGCGTCGCATCTCATAGAGATGGGCTCTTTTTGTTTCGCAGTTCTACGAACTGCTAGCAACTGAGCTAAACGCCCTCACGGGGTTCCACACCAATGCAATTTAGTTTTTTTATTCGCAATTACGCAAAGTACAAACGCTAAACGCAAGCTACAATAATACCAAAACATGGGTTTTTGTAGGGTAATTCTGAGCGGCTCTTTAGAAACTTTTAGTAATCAAGGTTTACAGACTCTCACATATTCAATACCGGAAGAACTAAAAGACCAGTTGGTCATTGGGTCTTTGGTTTCTGTGCCTTTTCGTAGCCGTAAAGAGAATGCTCTGGTTATTGATAAATACAATTCTCTTTCAAGCGAAGAAGAAAAATTCAAAATTCGCGATATTGACGATCTAATTTCCTCGAACCTTTATAGCCAAGAATTAGTTGAAGTAATTAATTTCGTCGCTGAATATTATTGCTGCTCTTATACCGAAGTATTGGATGCAATTTTGCCAAGTCGTATTGTGCCGAAGGCAAATAAAATAGTTAAGTTAGTAAATCCTGAAACTATTGATCATCCGCTACTTGAGGTCTTAAATAAAGGTCGTGGTAAACAACTTAGCTGGGCACGTTTGCAGTTACTCTCTGGCTTAGATGCTAAAGAACTAAAATCACAAATTTCTAAACTTCGTCAGAAAAATCTAATTGAAATAGTTTACGAAAATAAAAAGCCTCGTGAGAAAAAACAGGAAAATCATCTTGAGAGTTATTCATTAACTCAAAATACTAAACTCTTTGACCTCAGCTCGGAACAAGCTTCGGCACTGGATTACATTAGTCCTAAGCTTAATTCATATAGTGAGTTCTTGATCCATGGTGTAACTGGTAGTGGTAAGACAGAAATTTATCTGAGATTAATAGATCAAGTTCTGCAAGCTGGTAAAAGTTCAATCTTCTTAGTGCCAGAAATTTCTCTTGCGCCGCAGTTACTTGAAAGAATTGCTGAGCGCTTTGGTGAGGATAAAGTACTCATCTGGCATAGTGCTTTGAGTAATGCCGAGAAAGAATATACTTATGCGCGATTGCAAGAAGATGATCCCAAGATCGTTGTGGGAGCTAGATCTGCAATTTTCTGTCCAGTAAAGAAGCTTGGCTTGATTATTATTGATGAAGAGCATGAGAACTCTTATAAACAAGATACTCCAGCACCGCGTTATAACGCTAAACTAGTGGCTTCCAAGCGATCAGAAATAAATAATTGTCCAGTGATTTATGGATCGGCTACTCCAAGTTTGGAGATTTACTATAAAGCAAGTTCTGATAAATTCCCAAATAACCATTTGATTACTCTTGAGAACCGGGTTCTGAACATCGCAATGCCGGAAGTAAAAGTCATTGATATGAAAGAAGAGTTTAATAATGCTAACAAGAGTATTTTTTCTCGCTACCTTAAGGATCAAATCACTGAGAGGCTTGCTAAAAATGAGCAAGTAATTCTTTTCCTGAATAAGCGAGGATCTGCTTCTCATGTCTTTTGTAGAAACTGTGGCTTTATTTATAAATGCAAACATTGCGATAGTAAGACTGTCTATCATGCAGATAAGGCTTTACTTCTCTGTCACCATTGTGGTTATAGTGAAGGACATCCTAAAGAGTGCCCTGAGTGTAAGTCAAATGCCATCAAATTCTTTGGTCTAGGTACACAGAAGTTAGAAGATGAAACTCGCAGAATTTTTCCAGAAGCGAAGATAGCAAGGCTCGATAGTGATACTTCCAAAATCAAAAATGCTTATCTATCTATTTGGAATGATTTTAGAGCAGGTAGAACTAATGTTCTGATTGGTACGCAGATGATTGCTAAAGGTTTGGACTTCCCTAATTTAACTTTAGTAGGTGTAGTTTTTGCAGATACTAATTTCTCTCAGCTGGATTACAATGCTGATGAAAGATCATTCCAATTACTTACACAAGTCGCTGGTAGAGCCGGGCGCGCAGATAAACCAGGGATGGTGGTTTTTCAAACTTATCAACCAGATAAAGATGTAATTATCGATGCGCAGAAACAAGACTATAGAGATTTCTTTTCTAAGGAGATCTTGATCAGAGAGGAATTTAAATATCCGCCTTTTGGTAAGGTTATAAAATTTCTTTTTAGTTCTGAAGAAGAACATACTGCAATTGCTAAGGCTAATGATTTCCATGAACTAATTTTTGATCGCTGTAACTTACGAGGCATTGCTTTACTAGGACCTTGCCCTGCGCTGATAGCTAAGATCAAGAATAAATATAGATATCATATTATTGCCAAAATCCCTATGGAAAAAGGCTTTGAAGCTGATATTGAATATCTAAAAGAAAGTTTTAAAACTTTTAGAACAGAGACCAAGTCTGAGAATTTTAATTTCTTGATTGATATCGATAATATAAGTCTTTATTAGGATGACGATCCTATTTCCTATACGAAACTTCTTGAGTCTCAGTTTTAATTCTTTCCAATGAGTTTTCATCGAAATCTTCTGTGTTGATACTAAATCTCTCTACTTGTCTTTGGATTAAATCTAGATCTAGATTAGCTCTTATGCTATCAAAATCTAAATCTTGAATCCCGCTAAGAACTCTACCGATCTCAATAAGCATATTGTTTTTATCATACTCATTAGCATCGCCATAAATATTTTTTTGGTTTTCTATTATTTCAGTGATGTACCTTGGTACGTTATACTTCTCAAATAATAATGCAGAAATTTCGGGATGAGTCATGCCAAACTCTTCTCTTTCAGCATCCAGTTTTAGTTGATAATCACTTAGTGCTTTTACTTTAGTATAAAGATTTGGAAAGGCCTGGTTCAATACATAAGAACCATAGTTTAAAAGCAAGGCTGCCATATAGATCCTATCTGCTTCAAAAGTATCCATGCCAGATTTTTTTGCTAAATAATTTGCAGCTACGGCTGTAAACACGCTCTCAAACCATACCTTCGGATCATCTATGATACTTTTTGCTGCAAGGAAAATACAAACTTTCTTTATATGATTGAAACCCAATACATCTACAACTTCGTTTAAATTTTTGTATTGTCTTAAAGAAGCTACGGCTACTGAGTTTGCTTGCTTAAAACATTCTGCAAAAACAACTTTGTCTGACTTCACTAGGTCTACGATCTGCTCACGGCTTGTATTTGGATTATCAATTAGGGAAATAATTTTTATTGCAATTGAAGAAATCATTGGCAATTTTGAAGCAATTTTTAAAAGTTCGGGTTCATTAAGGAGAGGCATACAAACTCCTTGCCCTATAAAATAGCTAATAATACCAATGGATTTTAGATAAGAGTTAGGATCAGTTGCCCAGTCTAAGTGAAAACACGCAAATATTTTTTGCATTTGCAACTCTAATTGTCTCTTCTTGGCTTGGAAAAAAAACTTCATTAGCTTCAAAAACTAACACAGAATTTTTTGGCATAGTTTTGACAGTATTAATGCCGACAGTTGGCACGTCGAAACGTTGATCTTGATTGGGTTTACTCGCTTTGCAAATGAAAATATCTTTGGCTTTGAACTTCCATGGACAAGAAGCAATTTTAGCAGCACGTTTAATACAGTTATTAGTCCCTTCAATAGCTTCTACAGCAATCACTGATTTGTTTTGCACTGCTACTGATTGACCTATATCTAAAGCTGCAATTCCCTTTGCCATTTTGAGACCATAATAAGCTTCTTCAATTTCATCTTGAGTAGGTTTACGCTCTGTGAAAACTTTTTCTCCAGGAAAAAGATCTTTAAGGAATAAAGTTTGCTCAACGACTTTGAAATTATTTTCTTTTTCTAGTAAATCTACAATTTTTAGATGTAAAGAATCGTCATTGAGATTTTTTAATTCCATGACTTTGTCTAAAAGTCTTTTTTCGATTTTATGTAAGTTCTGGAATAGAACTAATTTAGGGACTTTGCCAATAAATGTAACGTAATGGATATGAAGCTCTTTGAGCTTGTCTAACATTTTAAATACTTCTATTGGTGAGTAGTAGAAAACATTTTTAGTTATTTGCTTCAACTCAGGAAGATTTTTTTTACTGAAAGAGAAAACTGTTAGCTCAACACCTTCGGCAGCAGCGTTTCTTGCAAGCATTATAGGAAGAGCTCCATCACCTGCAAATAAGCAAAGTTTTTGGATTTGTGCTTTTTCTATAACCATAGAACTCATTAGTTTAAAAGAGAGTGCGCTTTAATAGATAAATCTACATTCTTTATATTAAACCAATCTAGAATTGTTGCACCAATATCTGCAAAAGTCTCTCTAATGTCTAGGTCCTTAGCTTCCACTTTATTACCATAAAGTAGAATTGGCACATACTCTCTAGTGTGATCAGAACCTGGTGAACAAGGATCACAACCATGATCAGCAGAGATTATTAGAATGTCATTTGGGTTTAAAGTTGCTAAAATCTCGGGCATTCTAATATCAATTCTTTCCAGTGCTTTACCAAAGCCATCTGGATCACGACGGTGTCCATAATTAGAATCAGTCTCTACTAAGTTGATGAATATAACTTCTTTATCCGCATTCACACCTTGAGTTAGAGCTGAAGGTTGATTTTGATAGCTAGTTTCTTTAAGTACATGAATTAATTTATTCAAACCATCTTCATTGTTATCAGTGTGAATATTTTCTGGTACCCCTACGCCAGCGAAAATATCTTGGATCTTGCCCAAGCCAATTACATGTCCCTTGTTCTCCAAAACTATATCCAGGGCGGATTTGGCATGAGGCAAAATTGAGTAGTCATGTCTCTTGTCACCAAGTCTTACATACTTCATATCAGCAGCAAGTTTGCTGCCTTCTTGGTAGCTAGGATTGCGGTGAAACGGACGAGCAATGATTCTTGCTACTTCATGATTACCACGCATAATCTCGCGCGCAATCTCACACCATTTGTAAAGTGTTTGCAATGGCACTACATCTACATCACAAGCGATTTGTAAAACTGAATCTGCACTAGTGTAGATGATAGGGAAGCCAGTCTTAGCATGCTCATCACCAAAGTCGTTAATGACATCTGTACCGCTTGCTGGGAGGTTGCAATACACGCCGCCTACGCCAGTTTGTTTTTTAAATTCTTCAATAATTTCTGGTGGAAAACCTTTAGGATAATAAGGAAAGCCTTTGCTTGCTTTAATGCCCATCATTTCCCAATGTCCGGTAATGGTGTCTTTGGCTGGATTAAGTTCAGCCATCTTACCAAAAGAACCAATGGGATTTGCCACACTTGCTAAACCTGGCAAAGGCATAATATTGCCAAGTCCAAGTTTCTGTAAATTAGGTAATTTTATTTCGCCATATTTTTCATGGGCAAATTTACAAGTACTTAATAAAGTATTGGATGGGTTTTCTTCATCGTAATCCTTATAATCAGGAATGGAGCCAACGCCACAAGCATCTATAACTATTACAATTGCTCTTTTCTTTGCTGGGGTTTTCATTTCCATATTAATAATCTTAGCCAATTGAAAGGCTGGTTGCCAAATTAGATTAAACCTTATATTAAGATTAAGGCACTCACCTAATTATCCTAATGGTTTATAATTTTTCCTGCTTTAATAAAGCAAAGCGCATGCTTAGTATGCGTGGATCGTTAGGGGCCTTTAGCTCAGTTGGTTAGAGCGCGCGCTTGATAAGCGTGAGGTCCGGTGTTCGAGTCACCGAAGGCCCACCATCTTTATTTATTACCATCAAAATATCCTGATTTGAACACAGTGTTCAGTTCCGTTGATCTTTTCCTACACCAAACAGCCTAGTTCTTACAGCTAATCTAACTCAAGAACCTAGGTTTTTAGTGGGTTTATAGGGCATAAATTTTGAATGGGAGTGTAAAAAACCATGCCTCTCGACAAAAATATGCAGTTCCAAATTCAACAAATTGCCGAGCAACTTTCAAAACAAGTAACAAGTTCTCTTACTATGTTACTTAATTCTGAGGTCTCAGTTTCAGCTATAAATGTAGTTGAAGCAAAAATTCTTGGATCAAGTTTAGATCTAAGTGCACAAAAAGTTTTAACCACAGTTAGTTTCGAAGATGCTTCATTAGGCTCACTTGCAATAGTTCTTGAGCTTGAAAATGCAACTCAAATCGCTTGCATGATGATGGGTAGCAAAGAGCTGGATGATTTTGATTCAGTTAAACAAGACGCCCTTAACTCTGCTTTAGAGCAAGCTTTCAAAGAAGGTCTAAAACAACTTCAATTAGATTCAAATAAATTTTCATTTAAAGAATTTAAAACGGAATTGGTTGATGCAACTAATAATGCAGCTTTAACTGCATTACAAAGTAGTCAAGATGCAACAGGTATCGAGGTGCAAGTAAGTACAGCAGGATCTACCTTTACTGCTTATGCTGAAATCTCAGGAGCTTTAGCAGAGACTCTTTTAAATACTTTTGAATTACCGAGTGCAGGTGAGAATATGAGTGAAGAAGAAAAAACTGTTGGTGACTATATGGGTACCAGCTTTGCGCAAATTGTTGATACTCATAATCCAGAAGATGTGGATGAGAAGAAAAATCTGAATTTACTTTTAGATATTAGAATGGGGCTTATTGTTGAGCTCGGTAGAGCAGAAATGCATTTAAAAGATATTTTAAAGCTTACTAAAGGTTCGATTATTGAACTCGACAGATATTCTGGTGAACCAGTAGATTTATTCGTTAATAATAAATTAATCGCTAGGGGTGAGGTCGTAGTTATCGATGATAACTTCGGTTTAAGAATTACCCAACTTGCTGGTGCGCAAAACAATAGAGAAGTTGAGCTTGGTCTAGTAGACTAAGTATAGATGGCTGACGCGCAAAATCTATTTTCACAAAAAAAATCTTCTCAAGTCCAAGACTCAGAAGCAATTTATTTTGTCAGTTCTTCACAAGTTATAAATTTCGTTACCAACAATCTCAAGTTAAATAAAAATTGGAATGTGGTGGATGTGGGTGCAGGTACTGGTGTGCTTGCTCAGCAGCTTTTAGCCTTGAACTTAAAGAAAGTTACTTTAGTAGACTCTTCTAATGCAGTCCTTAATGAAGCCAAGAAAAATTTAGGCACTAAAGTTCAGTATGTAAAATTAAATGCAGAAGATTTATCAGAGAAATTCAAAGCCGATATTGATCTGCTATTCGTGATGAATGCTTTGCACCTGTTTCCTAAATTAGGTAAGGCTTTGGAATCTATGTCTAAGTCTCTAAAAGATTCTGGATTTA
>CAYQSL010000051.1:0-8745 GCA_964420165.1 uncultured Gammaproteobacteria bacterium
TTTCAGGGATTTCTAAATCTATAACTACTATAAATTTTATAGCAATTGATTTAGCCAAAATTTCTTTTAAAGCTTCTTGTATTTCTTTGTAATAGCTTTGGAGAAGAAAGTTTCTAGTAAATTCGTTTTTCACCGCAATCGTTGCTGTGTCATTCTCTATTTTGATTAGCTGGGTTGGTCTGATCCAAGTCTCAAAGCTAGGTCTTCTGAGTTTTTTCTCAAGATACTCAAGAACTTCTTGCCAAAGTGCAATGTAATTACTCTCTATAATTATATTTTCAGAATCTTCTGAGTTTTTGAAGCTTATTGATGAATATTCGCTTGGCTCGCTACTAATTTGTTCTATATTGTGGTTAAAATTGCTTTCTAATTGATCTAACATCGTCGGGTGGGCGCTCTTTTATAACCAAGTAAAATCTTGATTATGATTGGATTGTATTCAGTTTCTAAGGACTTATTTCTTGGTTAGGCATTGGGCACTAAACCAACCCCATTCAGTAGGGTTGTTTAAATATATCACCTGCTATCCGATCTGGTCTCTAAGAAATTTTTAACTTGAAATCAATGCGAGGGATGCCGATTATTCCTCTTAACCTATTTTTAATCTAACTTGCGTATGAAATACATAGAGTGGGCATCAACTTCAACATCAACGATCCTTCCAAAAGGCAGGCCAGTATATTTGGTATGGGCGGCCCGCAGCATGTTGACGGTCCAATTTTACACAATAGAAGAGTAGTTCAAGGTGAAGTTGTCGATGTAAATTATCGATCTGTCAATAAACCTCAGTCTCAAGATACGGATACTGAGCGCGCTAAAAAAGCCAAAGTTGCAAATCAAGCTAGTAGAGCCAGATTCTTAGCTTCTAGACCTGGTGCAATTCTTGGTGAAGATGAATTTAAATCTTCAGCAGCTAATAGGCATGATAGTTCTAGTGCTATTGATGAATGGCAGAAGGTTGTTGATAGAAAAGCTCCTCCACAATCTGTTGAAGAACGTTTAAGTAATTTAGAACAGCAAGTAAATGAACTTAGAGATTTACTCGGTGGTAAAAACTCTTCACAAGCTCTGGCTCAAAATCAATCTTCTTCAGAAATGAGTGCAGATCCTGACTCTCGCTATATGGCAAGCTCTAAGCAGTATTCAACTTTTATTCCTGGTGCTCAATCATTTACAAGAAAGTTAGCTGATGTATAAATATCGTCATCCTCAGCCCTGAAAGGGCTGGGGACCCAGTCTAACAATAGTTAGTGGTAGTGCTGGATCCCCAGCTCGCTGCGCGATCTGAGGATGACGAATAAAGTCCTTTGCTATAAACTTATACTATGCCTAAGATTCGTCTGACTGACTTTGCTGACTTCCAATCGTTATTGAGTGAGGAAGAGATTTTAATCATGAACAATACTATGGACTTCACCAATAAAGAGGTGATGCCAATTATTGATAAAGCTTATAACGAAGATAGATTCCCGCAAGAGTTAATTCCTAAAATTGGTGCGATGGGTTTTCTTGGTGCGCCGATTCATGGCTATGGCTGTCCTGGCACTGGTTATGTCTCTTACGGCTTAATCAATATGATGCTTGAAGCAGGAGACTCTGCAATTAGATCTTTTAACTCTGTGCAAACTTCGCTTGTGATGTTTCCTATTGCAACTTTTGGTAGTGAAGAACAAAAAAATAAATGGCTACCTTTACTTGCTCAAGGCAAAGCTATTGGCTGCTTTGGTTTGACTGAACCTGATCATGGTTCTAATCCATCAGATATGGATACTCATGCTGATAAAGTTTCCGCTGGTTATAAACTTAATGGAGCTAAGATGTGGATCACCAATGGTTCTGTGGCTGATATAGCAGTGGTTTGGGCAAAACTTGATGGTCATGTCAGAGGTTTTCTCGTTGAAAAAAATACTCCAGGTTTCTCTACTAAATTAATGACAGGTAAACATTCACTTAGAGCTTCAGTAACATCTGAATTAATATTCTCTGATTGTATTATTCCTGAAGATAGTCTTTTACCTGGTACAGAGACTGGTCTTAAAGCAGCTTTTGAATGTTTGAATTCTGCAAGATTAGGAATTGCTTGGGGAGTAATTGGCGCTGCAATGAACTGTTACCAAACTGCTCTTGATTATTCACTTACACGCGTGCAGTTTCATGGGAAACCCATTGCTTCACACCAGCTTATTCAAGCGGATCTAGCTTGGATGCTAACAGAAATAACTAAAGCTCAATTTCTGACTTTGCAAATTACACGTCTTCGAGAACAAGGCAAAATACGTCCTGAGCATGTTTCAATGATCAAGATGAATAATGTGCGCATGGCATCGGATATTGCAAGAAAAAGCCGGGACATACTCGGAGCTAATGGAATCAGCTCCGAATATCCCGTCATGAGACATATGTGTAACCTAGAATCCGTGATCACGTATGAAGGTACCGAAAATATTCATACATTGACTTTAGGAAAATTCATAACAGGAATAAATGCGTTTTAAAAGCCTTTCTTCCCTCCCCTTTTGAAAAAGGTTACAGAAAATGTCTCCCCCCTTAACTCATGCTTCTTATGTGAATATTATTCCCTTGTTTTTAAACTATATAACTTAGACTAAAGAGGGGAATTATGAGATGTTTTTAAGGAATTAAGGTTTTTTACCGCCATTTAATTGCTGTTCGATAAGTTCTGCTGCTTCATTGAAAGCATTTCCTATTCCTCTAAAAAGAACCAGCGCTGCAGCAAACATAGTTGCATTATCAACTTGATTTGCCGAAGGACTTGCTTGGCTTGTGGTTCTTGGTTCATATACTTCAACAGTTTCAAGTGAGTTTGAATTTATTAAAGATCCAAGGTCATTGGTTTCTTGATAACCTACTCCAGGATAGTTTCCATTTTCGTAAAAGACAGTCTCTACTGTTGGTGCTGCTCTATGTAAATCGAATATTGGATCCGGGTCAGTATTTGTTGTCGCAGCAGAGGCTCCAGTGAGATGAAGTTTTTTAGTTGATCGTCCATCTGGTAAAACTATGCCTAAAGCCTTTGCAGTATTTCTTACTGTGACACTAGTAATTGTAGAACTTATACCAGGTATGCCTATGAGTAAATCTCTGAATCCTTGAAAATCTAGTTTCTCAGTAAGTAGTCCGACTCTACGTTTAATTTCGTCACCATATGTTGAAGCAATTGAGTGTGGACCTTTAAGATTTGATCCCGATTGTTCTGAGACGATTAATTCACTAGTTGGTTGATCTGCCCTGGTATCTTCAGTTACTGTAAAATCGTCTTGTCCTGGTGGAATTAACTTCAAACCTAGATCTGATATAGCTTGTAAAAGAGTTGGTGTATTAGGTTTAGCATGAATCTCTGGAATATCATCTACTATTGTGGTGAAATATTTTAAACTTACTCCTGTACAATTTTTTGGGAGTCTCTCTCTAATTAATGGTCCATGTAGATCTATTAGAGATGATCCAGGTTCTGCATTATTAGATGATCTTAGTGTTGCTTGATCTCCTAATGATCTTTGTGCTAAGCTTGCCGCTGCTCCAGTGCTAAGAAGAGATTTATCTAGTCGACTTAAACTTCCTGGATCACTAAGTAAAGCAGCTAAGCTCTCTGATTCATCATCATTATTAGAACCAGTTCCACCGTCGTTAGTTGTTGAAGTTGAGTCACTATCTGAACCCGTTTCACTGGCATTAGTTGTTGAAGTTGAGTCACTATCTGAACCAGTTTCACTGGCATTAGTTGTTGAAGTAGCACCATCATTAGAAGCCGCTTCATTGGCACCGGTTGTTGTTGCCTTATCATCCTTAGAGCCAGTTTCCTTATCTTCTTTTACAGTACTGCTCACAACCGTTGTGTGTTGATTTAATAAACCTAAAAGCCAATTGAATACTTCAGGCTCTCTTAGTAAAGCGCCAAGTTTAGAGTCTGCTGGTGTTCGAAATATTGTGATTAACCATTCTGCTTTTGAGAATTTTTTGAAATTTCTTGGATCAGGATCTTTGAGCAATTCTTTCAGTTCAGTGCTCCCGCAGTTAGTTGTTTCAAGACTTATTTCGTCGTTGATTATAAACATACTGCGGCGGTGATTGAGCTGATCTTTTATAGTGCTTAGCTCTTGACCATTTATGCTACTGAATAATTCTGAGATAGAATTTTCAGTCAGTAGAGCTATAGCTCCTCGTGCTTCTTTTCTGATTCGCTCAATAAGACCGTCTTGAGCTTTAGCTTCTGGTCCTTTTGCTAAGCTTGCTTTATCTCCTCCAGTAGGTTTTTTATCAGTTTTCTTTGCTTCTTTAAATATTCCTGGTTGAATTTCTTGAACATGCTCATCAATAATTCCATAAAGCCAATTAAATACTAGTGGTTCTCTTAATAAATCCCCCATTGCTGGTCCATCTTTGCCTTTCCCAAGATTGAATATTGCAAACAACCAATCCTGCTTTGTATAAGAGTTGATTAACTGTATATTGCTTAGATCTTTGAATAAGGCATGTATTGCATCAGCATTACAGCTTGAATACTTCAAATTAACTGGCACTTTTAAGCCAAAAATATTCTGAATATTGCGCGAGGTTAAAAATCCAGATGTACTTTGTCCACCTGTGTCTCTAGCTCTCCAAATGTTTTCAATATTCTCGATATTTTTTAAATCGGGAACTATAGGAGCATTTGCTGCTAATCCTCTAACAATATCAGCGAGCTTAGGCTTGCCGTCTCCATTTGCAGCCGGAGGAGTTCCTGCTGCACTATTTGATGTACCGTGTAAGCCATTACCACTACCACGATTATTTGTTGTGGCAGTAGCTGCTGATTTACTTGCAGGCGCAGGACTAGCTTCTTCATAAAAAATTGTTTGCAAAACTCTTCTGAAAATACCCGGGTTTCTCAAATCTCCACCCATAGTTCCTCCAGCATCATAGCTAACAGCTTTCAATAACAAAGCTATTTGTTCTTCTCTGGTATAAGCAACAAGATCGGCTTGATTATGAATAATATTTGATAATAAGTGAGGATCACCTGGACCTATGGGTTCTATTTGACTATTTGCAAGAGTAATCCCTAATCTTTGAAAAAGATGAGCAACGGCTGTGTTGTAATCTGTACGTTGATTTTTTCTGCTATCAAGTTGTCTCCAAAAACCTTTTAGAGACTCATTAGAGAAGGCATCAATCCTTGAAGACATTGTTGTAGCATTTGTAGTTGCTACTGTAGCTCCTGTTCCTGGTACTGTTACGGGTGCAGATAATGTTTGACGCATCGATAATAAATTGTAACATTTATCTGAATCATTGAGAATGGATAACAACCATTCTAATATTGGATTCTCTCTTAAAAAATCTCCCAATTTAGTTTCGGGCTTTGTTTTAATTATGGCTACGATCCAATCTAGTTTTGGAAATTTTCTTATAGTCCTTAGGTTAGGATCTTGTAGCAATTCTATTAAATTGTTTTCATTACAAGTTACTCCTTCAATATTTGTCGCAGCTTCTTCATGGCTTAAACCCAGAGAGTCTTGCAAGCATAGCAAAATTCCGCTCTGACTTATTGCAGATTGTTTTGCATCATCTTTTCGATAATCAACAAATCTCCATATCGTTTCAATATCTTCTTGCTTGTGAAATCTTTTAGTTCTGTAAGCCTCATTACGAACTCTCTCCATTACTTCGTTTGATAAATCTATATCTGTAGTCGTAGACGTTTGATCTGTCTTCGTAACAGCCTTAGATGTAATTTTTGTTTGAATATTTTTCCAAAGATCAAGTGTTAGAAGATCTGCCATAGATTTTCTTTTATGCCGCCGCTAATTTCTTTAAAAATACATTTTTAAAATATTCAGCCGATGATCTTAAATTAGCTAATCGTGGATGTTCAGCTTCTATATTAAAAGCGGCTTTTAACAATGCTGCTTTTTGATTAGGAGTTTTTTTTGTAATAGCAGTTTCGCTTAAAAATGTTGTAAGTTCTGCTTTAGTCGTGGCTTGAATGTTCTTAACGTCATCTGTTGTAGTAAGTTGAAGTTTGGTTATTACAAATCTAACTGCCTTATTTATGGCAGCTTTTTTAGCATCAGGGTTTTGATCTCTATTAATTTCCTCCCAGAGTTTATCTAAATCTTCGTCAAGTATTTTATAGCTTGCTAATTCTCGTCTTGAGTCTAAACCTACTGTGATAGAGGCACTAATTATCATAAAAGTACATCATATCATTTATCAGACGTTTTTTATTATAAGTTGAGTCCGAAGCCTTTCTTCGCATTTTCCACAATACTCTCGCTGTTTTTGCCTGAATTATTGATGGCAGTTTCTAAAAGGCTGAAATCCAAGTCCTTAACTAATTGATAGAAATAACCAAGCATCACAAAGTTAATGGATTTGGCATTACTGGCTTGTTTACGAAAGTCTGTAGAGATTACTGTAAATTTACTTGCAGCTTTAGCGATGTATTTATTTAAGCCCTCTACAAAGCTAGTATCTATGAGTATTGTAGAGTGTGCATCTTCAGCTTCCATAATATTGTCAAGAAACTCCTTCGATCTATTAAGTCCATCAATAGAGCTGATAAGAATAAAATCCGGAAGATCTACTCCTGAATAGTAAATCTCTTTACTTGAAAATTTAACTTCGCTAATTGAAAATCCAGTACCGATAGTTACAGGGTTGTCGTTTTTCTGGACTACGTTCAAACCATGTAATAATGCACTTTCTATTAGTACTCGTGAAGCGAATTGCACACCTTCACCTGCAGAGCCAGCAACTACTATAGAGATTTCCTTATCAATATTTTTTGGATTATCAACTGTAATTATATTTTTTGAACTGTACTTTTGTGTAATTTCTTTTTTAGGAAAGTTATTTTTGTAAACTTCTGTATAGCTTTGACGATCAGTTCTTTCTACGATGTTGCCTCGTTCATTAGAATCGATATTAATCAGAATATTTTCGATATCACTCTTGCTCATATCGTTCCATTTAGTTGCATAACCTGTGCATAGTTCTATGACTTCAACCAGGCTAAAACCCTTATAATTAATGGCATCTACAATGGTGTCATCTAAATCTTTATCGGTTGCTAGTTTACGGGCAATAAATCCTGCATGCGCAGCTTCAAGTAACTTGGCGATGTGAATTGATGGAGTAATACTTCCTGCCATGGTTGTTGCGGTACGGAAATGCTCAGGAGTAAGTCCTGAGTTCTGCCCACCTGTCATACCATAGACAAAGTTATTATGGAGAATAACTGTGATATTGGCATTCAGCTTCGCGGCTTCAACTAAATGTAAAAGTCCTATTGTTGCGCCACCATCACCAATCATCACTACATGAATGGCATCATTATCAAAAAGTACTTCATCAGCGATTTGCAAGCCAGAAGCAAAAGCTGTACTACGTCCATGAGTAGTATGAATGGTGTTTGTCAGAAATAATTTATCAACTAGACCCACACAGCCGATGTCACTGACAAGGTTTACTTTGGTTGGTTTGACTTTGAGTTTGGCTAGTGCGCCAGCAAGAGATCTATTGATCCAAGTATGACCACAGCCATTGCAATATGGAAACTGTGGATTATCAACCAGATATTGATAGCTAGAGGCTTCAGTACTCATTTGTGACCCTCCAATACTTTGAGAATATCCTTTGGACTAATTAACTTGGCAATTGAATTAATTTTGATATGTTCTATTTTTTTATTTTCTTTATTGAAAAATAAATGCTTGATGATATCTGCGTATTGTCCAGAGATATTAATTTCTGGAATAACTATAAGTTCAGCATCTTCAATGGCATTTGTGATCACGCTTTCAAGCACTGGAAATAAAGTATAGAGAGTTAAGTGATTGACTTTAATACCTTGCTGGCGAGCTTTGATAACAGCTTCACGCGCAGAAAGATCAGTCTGTAAGAAACTAATTACTGTAATGCTTTTAGTTTGTTTATGGTTCTTGGTTTTATCATAATCTGGAGATTCTGAATATTTAGAAAACTCATGAAAACTATATTTATCTAGATTCTTTTCAGTCTTGTCTTTTAGATGTTGAATCACTTCTAAAGCTTCCTTCGATGTCTTAGAGAGGTTTCCAGCTTTATCGTGTGTAGAAGCTGTAGCTACTACTCTATCTTCACCGCCAACACCAGCTGCGACAAACTCAGGCACTTCGGAAAGTTGATTGAAGTCGTAAGTCTTATAAGGCTTAGTCGATTCAAAATTATGATAAGGTCTTTGGAGAATAGCCTGGGATTCTTTAACGGCTTGAAGCTTCTGGTAGTCTACATTTACCGTGGACATAATGATATCTTTTTCAGTTAATAGGATTACTGGTGTACGCAGCATTTCAGAAACATTGATTGCTTTAATAGTCATTTCATAGCAATTGAAAATTGAATTAGGCGCTATTACCGGAATGGTAAAACCGCCAGATACTAATGTTTGGATAAAACTGATATCACCTTCTGCAGATTGAGTTGCAGCTCCGGTACTAGGACCTAGTCTTTGACCTAGAACTATTAGCATTGGAGTTTCAGTTGCAAAGGCATAACCAATACTCTCTATCATTAAACTTAAACCTGGCGCTGCAGTTGCCGTCATAGACTTAGCTCCACGCATTGCAGCTCCTATGCACATGGCAATTCCAGAAATCTCATCTGATACTCCTAAGGCAACCTTACCTTCAGCTTGTAATTTATTAAGCATTGCAGAATAAACACTAGAAGCTGGAGTAATTGGATAACCAGCAAAGAAATTCA
>CAYQSL010000052.1:0-8704 GCA_964420165.1 uncultured Gammaproteobacteria bacterium
AAAGAAATGATAATTTTTTGTAGTTAGCAAAAACTCATTCCATTGATTTTTGTATTCAGCTTTATATTTTTCTACTCTAATAACCATGTAAACCTACTATGAAACTAACTCAGCATATGCAAAACCATCCAGTCCAAAATCATTACCGTTATAGAACATTAAGACCTTTCCATTTACTTCAATTGGAGCGGCATAACAAATCATCTCAGAATCAAAACCTGAAGCAGATTTTTGAATACCAACTTCAGCATCATCACGTTGCCAATGAATTCCATCAGCAGATTTTGCATAACCAATAATATAACCATCATCTTTACTTCTAGTTGAATAGAATAAATAATGCTTGCCACCAGACACGAAGTAGTAAGGTCTGCCAAAGCCATATTCATCATCATTACGCGGGTCTATAACGATCTGCCCTTCGTCTTGCCAATGAATACCATCTGGAGATTCTTGATAGTTCAATGTATAAACAGGCATTTCTTTGCCATTAAGAGTTATCCAAGAGCTACCAGCTACATACCAGAGCCTAAATTTATCTTTTTCTTTAACTACAAAAGGTCCGCCTCTAAAGAAAAGCTCTTTATCGCTTCTTTCTAGAATCGGAGTTTGTTTATATCTACTAAAAGTTTTACCGCCATCATTGCTAATAGCTAAACCAGAAAGCAATCTATAGCGAATTTTACTTTCCACTTCAAAGCCAACATAGTACATGTAATATTGACTATCACTAAGTTTCACCACACTACACTGTAAGACACCATCTTGATCGAAAGTACCAGGTATACCTAAATCTAATAAAGGTTCCTTACTAAAATCAATAACTTTACTTGGATCATTGATATCAAGATCTACATAGCCAACCCTAGCAATTCTCTTTTCATCAAAAAAATTTACATAAACTCTAATACAATCGTCAAGAAGTATTGGGCTAGGTACTGCAGCATGCGAAAATCTCCAACCTTGTCCAAGACAAGAATCAATATTAATCAGTCCTTTCTTTAACCACTGCATTAATTCTCTTTTACACGAAACAATCTCAAACTATTAATAGTAGCCACTGTAGATGGAGCAGGATTATAGATCTCCTTAGGCTGAGTATTCTTCATTACTGCAGCATTTGAGTTGATGAAGCAATCTTCTGCAACTTCAATGTCATTTGCCACAATACTATTAACCGCAAGGAAACTATTCTCACCAATAGTACAACTGCCACAAATAACTACATGTGAGGAAATAAAACAATTATCCAAAATCTTTGAATGATGTCCTATATGGTTGCCGCTCCACAGAACTACATTATTAGCAATAGTACAGAAAGGTTGAATGGTATTGTCTTCAAAAATAAAAGTATTTTCTCCAACCTTTACATTACGCCAAACAAAAGCTCTTGAGCTAATATAAGTTGCAAATTTATATCCTTTAGCCTTAGCTTCCTTATATAATCTGGTTCTGAGTCTATTAAGCTGCTGATAAGTTAAAGCCGTGAAAACATAGTATTCATCAGGGTTGTATTTATTCTGTAAATCTTCAAAAGCAACTACAGGAAGACCAAAAAAACTATCATCTTTTAGATATTCTTGTTCTACAGAAAAAGCTACAACTTCATATTCAGAATCATGAGTAAAATACTCATAAGCAATTTCTCCAAATAAACTCGTTCCAACAATTATTAGTTTTTTAGTTTTATTCATTATTAGTTTTTTAGAATCAAAAGATCTTCTCTTCTATTAGAGAAAGGCAATGTCGGTGATTGTGGAATCAAATAAGTTTCAAAGCCAAAGTTTCTATATCTCTGCATCATGCCAAAGACCATACCATCATCGATATTTTCATAAATACCTGAAAAAGTTGTAGCAGCAGGGGGAGGAGTATCCTCTCCTTTAGTAAATTCCTTATGAAAATTCAAACCAGTATGTGAAGCAAAAAATCTATTTCTTTTACTAAGATTTTTAATATCTCCTAATAAAAACAAACCACCGTAATTTAGTAGTTCCAGTGATTGATCAATAAAACTAAAGGGATTTGAATCCAAAATTATATGATGCAAAACACTATAAGCAATAATTACATCAATCTTGCCTTTATATGGTTCAAGCAAATCAATGCAATCCGGAAATTTACCTGAAACCTTCTCAAGGAAAGGCTTATTAGGGATTAAATCAAGCATTTCTTGAGAATCTAACATCAAAAGTTTTTGGTTATTAGCCTCAGCATTATCAGAAAGATGATCCACTAAATCACTACAACCACAACCAATATCAAGGATAGTGATGTTCTTACGATTTAAAGCTAGCTTAGCTTCAAGATCCTTATAAATATCAAACTCCTTACCTTGTCTATATTCATCCGGGAAACCTATCTTTTCATATTTAGAAAGATTGGGATTCTTGGCCATCTCTTTAAAAGACTCGAAGGTAATACGTGAAAGATTAGGTGGATTATTAGAGGACATAATATTAGAGAGCTTTTTAGGCAGATAAACTAATTTTTCCTCGGGATAGAATCTTTTTAACTAAACCTTTACTTAAAGAAAAAATGCCTATATCTTTCAATATAGGCATTTCTTATCTGATTCGTCATCCTCAGCCCTATGGGCTGGGGATCTAATCAAGTAACCGGATCCCCAATCCTTTCAGGATTGAGGATGACGGCTCCAATCCAATTTATACACCAACAGTTTGTGCAACGTTATTGTTGAACTCGCCACTTTTGAGCTTGCTCGTAATTTTTTCTGTATTTGACTTTAGAGTTTGGTAAACTTTTTTACCATTTTCCATTAAACCACTGATCTCATGTTCAACATCTTCTTTGAACTCGCTACCAGGTTTTTTAGCACAAAGTAGTCCTGCAAGATAGCCTACAGCTAGAGCTCCTCCTACAATTCCTATAGAACCTATACCAGCTATAGTTTTCAAAGTGTTTTTGAAACCACTGTTTTCTCTATCGTTATTATTGTTGTTATTGTTCATTTTCTTTACCTCCATTTAATAGTAAGAATTTTTAAATACTGTAATTAGATTAAATTCAATTCAATTTGAATCTAAACTAATTTCTCATTAATACTAACTATACCACAAAATTTGTATTCAAAACATTTGTACTGAAACAATTATAATAAGAAAAAATGAAGTTATATTAGTGCTAAAATCATTCTATGTAAAGGCGAATACCGCGTCTTATGAATTAATTTAAAAGGAGTTAATAAATGTATATTAAAAAAATGATTTTAGCGTCAGCTGTTTTAACAGCAATTGCTCAACCAACTATGGCAACCGAGGCTATGGTGGAAGCTTTTTCACAAACTACTACACAGGAAACCACAACCCAAACAGTTGCGCCTGTTGTTCCAACTGCTGCAACTACTACACCTGCTTCAACTGAAAGCTACAAGGAAACAGCAGAATATCAAAAAGATGGCTCATCGACTCAAGCTAAATATGAATATGATAGAAAAGTGGATCAGAATAGCAATGGTGACACTAAAGTAACTACGGAAGAATCAGTTACTGTAAAAGACGAGCAAAAGTAATAGGAATTACTCTTAATCGGTGATTTTAAAGCAGGTTTATACCTGCTTTTTTTTTGTAGGAAATTATTCAACTTTCAATAATGAAATTTAATATTCAAATCGATAAATTCGTGTATAATAATCATTAGAGTACAAATGATTTACACAGTAATGATTTCAAATAAAGCAAAAACTCTTATAAAAAACTTTACTTTATCTGGCAATTCAAATTGCCAGCAGGCAAAACAAATAGCAACATTGGAAGCGCTCAGATCGCGTTTCCATCCGTTAACAAACAACAAATTCAGGTAGTTAGATAGCTAAATGTTTTGCAAAGTGACGGCATCCACTTCATTTTAGATGCCACCGTTCTCAAATAACAAATGTTCAAAAGAGGAGTAATAGAATGAATAAAGATCAACTAAAAGGTAACTGGAAACAATTCATGGGTAAAGTAAAACAGAAGTGGGGCAAACTCACTGATGATGAGCTTATTGAAGCTGATGGAGATGTTGAACTAGTTTGCGGAAAAATCCAAGAGAAATATGGTACTGCTAGAGAAGAAACTAAAAAGTCTCTTGAAGAGCTAAGACAGGCTATTTAGTTAGAAAATAATCCTTATTAAATGAGCTGGTAATTAAAAATCCAGCTCATTTTGTTAGGATTCAAAACAAGTTGAGATAACATGGTTAAAACAAAAATTTACAAAAATACAAATATATTCCAGAGCATGAGTAAAGCTCTGAATGGTATTTGGTTATTAATAAAAACCGAGCAGAGTATTCGTTGGATAGTTTTAACGAATATAGCCTATTGGGTTTTAAGCTACTATTTACATTTCAATTACATCGAAACTATTATTGGTTCACTTGCATGGCTTATAACTCTTATGTCTGAAATCACAAACTCAGCCTTTGAAAATGATATGGATTACACTGGTAATCATGCTTTTCATCCTGCAATAAAAAGAGTAAAAGATTTTGCTGCAGCAGTAGTTTTCTTAATCAGCTCTTTTGCGTGTATAGTTTCTTGGTATTTTATCTTCCAACATATATAGGAAGGAACTCTCATGCGAGAAATTAAAGCCTATAATTTTGAAAAAGTCACAGATTTTTTGTATAGATGCTCAATGCCTTTTATTGATGATCTTCAAGTATTCAAAGATGATTATGAAGTCAAGACTATTATTGATTTTCGTATTAAAAGCAATCCTAGTGAAAAAAAAATCTGTCATCAGATTGGTCTTAATTACATAAGATTGCCTTGGTCAGCACATCTCTATAATATTGTAAATTTCAGATACTACTTACGTATTGCCATAAAATTTGTCGAAACTATCATGGACAGTGATTTACAGCCGATACTAATTCACTGTATGCACGGCAGAGAAAGAACTGGTGTAATGATTGGCGTATATAGAATATCCTTTGAGAATATGTCTGCAAAAGCAGCTGTTGAAGAAATGAAAAGGTTTGGTTTCAAACCTTACTTACATTTTGATTTGGTACTATTTCTGCACCACTACAAAAGACTCATAGATAGATATTCACTCCAAGAGATTATCAGAATTACTGAGAGTATTTAGCAGGATTCATCTCAACCAATAATCCCTTCATTCCAGAATTCATATTAAAACTAAGTTTTGGAACTGCAAAAAATTCCTTTAGCTTACTACAAACAAATCTAACTTCATCTTCTGTATGATAAGCATCTAGAGGTAAGCTTAATTCTTGCAAAGCAAAGTTCTCTGCATCAGGGAACTCACCAACACTGTGTTCTAGCTCAGCATAAGCTTTTTGCAGATGAATTGGAACAGGATAATGGATGTTATAGCCTATTTTATTTTCACTTAAAAATTGAATAAGTTTTTCACGTCTTGAATTTTTAACTCTTAAAGCAAATACATGCCAAACATGGTTAGATCCTTCTCTTACCTTTGGTAACTCTAGATCTGGAATATTTGCAAGTTCAGTTAAATAGATATTTGCCAGTGTATTTTTTCTTGTATTCCACTTCGGCAGTTTGGCTAATTTCACTCTCAAGAAAGCCGCCTGAAGCTCATCTAGACGTGAATTAGTACCTAAAATTTCATGATGATACTTAACAGTAGAGCCATAGCTTCTAATTAAACGTAATTTAGCGGCAAGATCATCACTATTAGTAGTAATGATACCGGCATCACCAAACGCACCAATGTTCTTGGTTGGATAGAAACTAAATCCGCCAGCATCAGCCATAGAACCCGCTTTCATTCCTCTATATTCAGCTCCATGAGCTTGCGCCGAATCTTCAAAAACTTTTAGTTTATGTTTCTTAGCAAGATACATAATGGGCTGCATATCAGCACATTGACCATAGAGATGAGTAAGTGCAATAGCTTTAGTTTTAGAATTAATTTTAGACTCAATGAGTTCTGGATTAATGTTGTAACTTAAATTTTCAATATCCACAAAAACTGGCTTAGCACCAAGTTTAGACACGGCAAGAGCCGTCGCAATAAAACTATTAGCTGCAACTAAAACTTCATCGCCCTGTCCAATATCCCAAGCTTTAAGAGTAAGTTCAATAGCTTCAAGACCATTTGCTACACCTATTGCATGTTTTACACCGCAAAGTTTAGCAAATTCTTTTTCAAACTTTTCTACTTGATCTCCTAGTATATAAGTCCCTGAATTTATCACTGTTTCATAAGCTATATCAAGTTCAGATTTTAGATCTTGATAACAACGCTTGAAGTCAAGAAACGGTACAGCAGTAACTTTCTTTAAATCTTCCTGCCACTGCACGAACTCAGAATATTCTCTAAAATAATCATCTTCTTTATAAACATCCGAAGCAAGAACCATACAAACAGCATTGTCACTAAAGTTCTCTAAAGTAATCCAGTGACCTGGAGGAGCAACCAAACCTTGGTTAGATGAATCTAAAATATATTTCTGGCTAAAATAGTTGTTTTTTAGTTCAACGGTGAAACTACCTTGCTGAGCAATAATACATTCATAAAGTTCTTTATGTGCATGATCTCCACGAGTTTCTCCAGCTTTAATATCTTGCACGTAGAAAATTCTCTTTACCGAGAAAGGTACATCTTGAGCAAATTCAATAACATTTATATTAGCTCTATCAGCTAAATTTATTTCTTTAAACGTAACTAGTTCAGGGCTTTTAAACATGGATATTAGAATATATTGGCTTGGACGCCATAAATAACTTTTTTGGCTCCACACTCCTCATATAAATTTGATTGAGTAATATTTGCTCTTTAAAGATTCTTGAGTCTTTAAAAACAATACTTGATACTAAATTAGAATCTAATACTGAAGTACCTTTCATCAAAATCGAAGATTGAACTTCTGAATTTTCAATAACCGAATTATCGCTAATACTAGTATAAGGTCCTATTGTAGAATTGATGATTTTCACATTTTTACCAATAAAAATTGGTCCCATAAGATTAGAGTTCTCAATAGTAGAATTTTTACCAACGATTAACTTACCAAATAGATGTGAATTAGAAACTTTATTAGACAGATTTTCTACCTTGCTTGCGTAAAGCAGCATACGGCGATTCGCATCAATCATGCCATCACGAGTTCCAGTATCATACCAGAACGAATCAAGCTGTTCGGTTTTAACTTTTAGTCCTTTGTGTACTTGTAAAGCAATAGCATCTGTTATTTCCAGTTCGCCTCTAGCAGATGGTTTTACTTCATCAATAGCCTCATAGATCTTCTTATTAAATAAATAAACACCTACTATGGCAAAATTTGAAACAAATTCTTTTGGTTTTTCAACCAGACTAACGGCATAGCCATTCTCGTCAAATTTCACTACTCCAAAGTCATAAGGATTACTTACGTCTTTGAGTAGAATTAAAGTATCTGGTTTTGATTTTCTAAAATTCTCAACAAGTGAGAATAATTTTTTATCAAAAAGATTATCTCCCAATAAAACTACAAAACTATCATTGCCAGTAAACTCTCTTGCAAGACCAATCGCGTGAGCAAGACCCTTAGGTTCATCTTGATAAATAAACTTGATGTTTAGACCTAATTGATAGCTGTTAACTTCCTCTTCAATAAGCCCACCCTTATCCTGACCCACAATAATGGCAATCTCGGAGATTCCAGAACTAGTTAAATTCTCAATACAATGAAGTAAAATTGGTTTGCCAATAACGGGTAAAAGTTGTTTAGGATAAACTTTAGTGATCGGAGCTAGCCTTAAACCTTTACCGCCAGATAGTATTACGCCTTTCATTATTAGATTAATTCCGAAAAACTAAACTTTTAATACAATATAAATGATGGATAAAATTTTAATAACAGGTGGAAATGGCTTTATTGCGACAAATTTCATACACCATTTGTATGAGAACTACCAAGATATTGAGGTTTTTAATATCGATTGCCTAGATTTTCCGGAAACAGCAGCCAATCATGATCATCTCGATACTAAGCGCTATCACTTTATTAAAGGTTCAATACTTGATAAAGAATTACTTACAGAGCTTTTTAACGAGCACAAATTTTCGCAAGTTCTAAACTTTGCTGCTAAATCGCATGTAGATAATTCAATTAAAGGTCCAGAAATTTTTGTGACTACTAATGTCTTGGGTACTCATAACCTTCTTGCAGAAGCTCTTAAACATCAAGTAGATTTATTCTTACAAATCAGTACTGATGAGGTTTATGGCTCACTTAAATTTACCGATGAGCCTACTACGGAAAGTTCAAATCTACTTCCTAATAATCCATATTCAGCAAGTAAAGCTGGTGCAGACTGTATGGTTAGATCATATGCACAAACTTTCAAATTACCAGTAATTACGACAAGATCTAGCAATAACTATGGCCCATACCAAGCTACCGAAAAATTTATTCCAGTAGTAATTACTAAAGCTCTTAATAACCAAAACATCCCCGTTTATGGTCAAGGAATCAATGTTAGAGATTGGATTTATGTCGAAGATAACTGCCGTGGTGTAGACCTAGCCCGCACTAAAGGCAAACTTGGAGAAATTTATAATATTCCTGGAAATTATGAGATTAACAACTTAGAGTTAGTTAAAATTATTCTGGATATCCTAGGTAAAAGCCATAGCCTGATTAACTTTGTAGAAGACAGAAAAGGTCATTTTCTATGATTTGCCATGAATTGAAAAAAAATTTTTGAGTTAGGATTTAAACATGA
>CAYQSL010000053.1:0-1315 GCA_964420165.1 uncultured Gammaproteobacteria bacterium
AATAAAAAAATAATTCACCCTCTAATTGAGGAAAAAAATATTGATCTTTTACTGCAATCCAATAAATCTTTTCTAGCTTTACCACTATTGATTAAAAAAGAATTGGTTGGTATTTATACAACTGAAGAAAATAATTCTAGTAAATCAGTTGTAGACGAGATTCTAGGAGTTTTCTATGTACAAGACTGTGAAGGAAATACGGAATGGTCTAGTAAAGAAGTGGATCTACTGCAATCTATAACTATTCCTCTTTCTACTGCAATAGAAAAATCTTTGCTCTATAGCGATGCTCGCCAGAGAACTGAATATGCTGAACTTTTAAATAGTTTGACGGCACAGATTAGATCAAGTTTGAATCTAAGTGAGATTCTTGCAAGAACGGTTAATGAACTGGGTTTAGCGCTTAAAGCCTCTAGATGTTTTCTTTATTTTGATGGTTACATTAGTGATGAATATTGTGAAATCGGTGTTAACAGTATTGCCGATACTACTAAGTATTTGATTCTAGATAAATTTAGAACCGATAAATCCTTCAAAGCCATATCAATTGATAATTTGCTTGAAGAGCATAATCTAGCTAAATTAACTGAAGAAGAAAAAGAAGAGTTATATGCAAGTAAGGCAGTCTCTGCTTTGGCTTGCCCATTGCATTTCCAAGGTATTTTACAAGGTTGGATAGTTTTTCATAGTTTTAAGAAAAGAGTTTGGACTAGAGATGAGATTAACTTTGTCGAATCAGCTGGTTCACAAGTAATAGTAGCGATGACCCAGTCACGTATGTATGAGAAACTCAATTCATACCAAGAAAAGCTTTCTCGCGAATTGAAACAAGCTGCTAGAGTGCAAACTTCACTTATTGGTGGCGATGTATTCGATGTTAATTTAGAGACCTCAGTATTTTATAAAGCGCATAGTAATGTTTCAGGTGATTTCTATTGGGTTGCCGAATTATCTCCAGATACAGTTGGAGTGCTGATTGGTGATGTTTCAGGTAAGGGTCCAGCAGCAGCATTACTCACAGGATATTTATTAGGTGAATTTAATTCCGCAGTTTCTAATTCTGCTCTAGCTTGGTTCCCTGAAAAAATGATCAGCTTTCTTTGTCAATCAATCCTTTATCAAAATGCCAGTTCGGATTTTTATGCAACAGCTTGGTATGGAGTTTTTGATCTTTATAACGGTAAGCTAACCTACACTAATGCTGGTCACTTAAATCCTTATATTATCAAAAATGGAGTGGTCACTAAGCTAGATGGCGACAAGGATTCAGGAGTACCTCTTGGACTGATTAATCCAAAAGAAATTGAAGAAGCTT
>CAYQSL010000053.1:1325-8703 GCA_964420165.1 uncultured Gammaproteobacteria bacterium
AAGAGAACTAGATTTCTGTAAAGGTGACAAGATGATACTTTTCACTGATGGTGTTCTAGACCAAAAAATGATGGATGGTTTCTTTGTCCCTAAAGACTGGATCTACCAAACTTTACTTAAGGTCAAAGATAAAAATGTTAAAGACATCACTGCTGAATTAAATGAAGTCTTGAATAATCTTAGTGGTTCAACACCGCTTACTGACGATCGTTTGATGATTAGTCTTGAAGGGGTTTATTTCGATTTATATGAATTTCCAGTTAAGGATGTTAAGCAAAGTGCTGACTTAATTGATCGCATTATTAAAGAATGCATGGAGCATGAAATGCCAAAAACTAAATCTCTA
Source organism: uncultured Gammaproteobacteria bacterium (assembly GCA_964420165.1). Lineage (GTDB taxonomy): Bacteria > Cyanobacteriota > Vampirovibrionia > LMEP-6097 > LMEP-6097 > CAYQSL01. The sequence goes on from CAYQSL010000053.1 coordinate 1,672, forward strand.
AATCTGAGACTTGGAATTACTGAAGCTCTTGCTAATGCTGTGCGTTATGGCTTGGAGAAAAATCCATATGGAGATGTGCGTATTGGTTATAAAATAGAGAAAAATTCTTTTAAGATGAGTATCATAGACCCTGGTCCAGGATTTAATTGGCAGGTTTATAATCATTCACTCATTGATGATGTGACTGTGGATAATGAAGGTGGCAGAGGTATCCCGCTTCTACTCGAGATTTTTGATAAGGTTACTTGGAATTATTTGGGTAATAGGATTGGTTTGTTTTTCTATTGGTAACCAGGTTGCTGGCTAGTTACCGCCGGTAACGGGGTCGCACCTCCACTTTCCACCTTAACCAAAATAATACTGTCGTCAATTTACTAGGCTTGCCTTTAAAGCTAGATTTTAATAAAAAATATTAATCTTATCTAGGTTAAGGTGGAAAGTGGAGGTGCGACCCTTATGATTAAGATATGCAGAATCATTTTTCTATTATTGGTTTTGGTAAAAGCGGTGTAGGAGCCGTAAAGTTCTTACTTGCTAAATATCCTGGTGCCAAAATTAGAGTCTCAGATATGAAAACTAGAGAGTCTTTCACCGCTTTAACTTCTGAGATTAGAAACCTTGAAAAACAAAAGGTAGAATTTGAATTTGCTAAACAGAGCATAGATTTCATCACTTTTAAAAATTCTGCTGTTGATAAAGTCTTTGTAATGCTTAGCCCTGGTATTCCGCCAAAGAGTCCATTAATACAGGATCTCAAGGCAATTGAAAAACAAGGATCTATAGTTCTGGGAACTGACTTTGATATTTTCACTGAGAACCTTGCTGAAGATCAAGAATATATTGCCATCACTGGAACTAACGGTAAAACTACTACTACCTCTTTAATCGCTCACATTCTAGGTAATGAAGCAGTAGGAAATATTGGTAAACCTTTCTTAGACTTTGATTCTAGTAAATATATAGCTTGCGAAATAAGTTCATTTCAATTATTCCATTCTAGATTTCCTGAAGACACGGCAAAGCTCCCAAAAGCTGCTCTGCATCTAAATTTGACCGATGATCATTTGGATTGGCATGCAGATCTAAATGAATACAAAGAAGCCAAAGCTAAATTATTTCAGTGCTCTACTGAAGAAGAGAATTTTTTGATTTTTAATTACGATGATTTAATTTGCCGCAAGCTTGCTCAAACTAAAATCCAAGAATGCAAAACTAAAAATTCTAAGAGCAGAGTGGCTTATTTCTCAACCAAAGAAGAACTAATAGAGCTTGATGAAGTTAACTCTCTTTCGGCATATTTAAAAGACAATACTCTATATATCGCTAAGTACTTGGAACCAGGTCAAGATGCAGATTACAACGGCTTGATACTAACTGCAAATAATGGCAATTATATTCTTGAGATTCCTGTAATTAAAACTACTGAAATCAATTTAGTAGGTATGCATAACTATTCAAATATGCTTGCAGCGATATTGGGGACTTTTGTAACAGGAATGGATTTGGATTTAATTATTGAGAAACTCAAATCCTTTACAGCTGTAGCTCATAGACTTGAATATATATGCACTATTGATGAGCATAGAATTTTTAATGATAGTAAGGCTACTAATCCTGATTCGGCAGAGAAGGCGTTAGAGTCATTTGCTAAATCAATTATTATCGTAGGTGGTAAGGATAAATATTTGGATCTCAATCCATTTTTTGATTTACTGACTGAGAAAGCTTATGCAGTTGTTGCTATTGGTGAACTAAAAGATAGTTTTAATCAAGGGCTTAAAGCTAGAAACTTTAAGAATATTTTTCTTGCTAAGGATCTTCAAGAAGCTTTTACTAAATGTTTGGAATTGGGTCAAGGCAATGATTATCCTATAATCCTCTCACCAGCTAGTTCTAGCTTTGATATGTTTTCTGGCTATGAAGAACGCGGCAATGTTTTTAGGGAAATAGTTTCTTCGTATTACAATGGAACTAGATGCAATCAAGTTTTGCAATAAAATCTAATAAAATTGGTTCGATAGATGCTTTCTTTTTGCAATTAACTATTGCACTTGTAGTTATTGGTTTTGTTTTTATTTCTAGTGCATCTTGGTATGAATCACTAAGACACTACGATAATCCTTGGCAGTTTATTTTTAAACATGCTGTTACTGCAGTTCTTGGTATACCACTTATGCTCATTGCTAGTTTTGTGCATTTCCGTTGGTTAAAGAAATTTGCCTGGCCTGCTGTAATAGCAACTATAGTCTTGCTTTTGCTTACAGTTAAATTCGGAACTGTTACAGGTGGTTCTAGACGTTGGCTCACTTTAGGCATGTTTAATTTGTAAGATTCTGAGTTTGCCAAAATATTTTCTTCGCTAATTATTTCTAAGGCACTTTTTGAAAAGTTAAATCGGATAGCTGCTTTTCTTTCAGTCATTGTCATAGCCTTGATTGTATTGAAACAGCCAGATTTAGGTACTAGCATTTTGATTATGGGCGCTTCGGTTGCAGCTTTGTTTGCATCTGGCTTTAATTTATTTTTGTTCACTACTGGTTTTGCTGGCTTCATAGCATTAGGCTGGTGGCAAATTCAAAACACTTCTTATCAAATGGATAGGATAAAGTATTGGCTTGATCCCTATCTAGATCCTAAAGGTCATGGTTATAATCTCATTCAATCAATAAAAGCTATTGCCAGTGGTGGCATATGGGGAGTGGGTTTTGGTGGTTCAGTGCAAAAGCTTGGACCTTTACCAGTAGCCTATGCTGATTTTATTTTCGCCATCATCTGTGAGGAAGTTGGTTTATTAGGTGCAGTGGCTTTGCTTTCTCTTTTTGCGGCATGGATCTATAGAGCAATGTATATTTGTTTTAATTCAACTGATGAATTCGGTAGAGTCTTTGGCATCTCACTTATTTCTGTTTTTGCAGTGCAAGTCTTGATCAATATAGGCGTAGTTTTAGGACTGTTTCCAGTGACTGGAATGCCTTTGCCTTTTGTTAGTTATGGCGGCAGTAGCTTCCTTAGCTGCTCGTTTATTGCAGGGATCATAATGAATATCTCGCGTCATTCAAGGCTGGATTAGCTTATAGATCTTGTAAAATCTAGGTTTTATCAAAAAGCTTATTTTTACAGCGTTTTATCTTATTGAGGGCTAATCACCTTCATTTGAAGAGTTTCATGTATATAGGAAGAAAACTTATTGAAAATATAAGGCCCGGCTTATCGCTATCTGATTCTGACATTGTAATAGCTGGTAACGATGGTATATCAAAAGACAGTAATATAATTCTTCCAGATTCTTCTACAACTGGAGATCCACTATTACAGGAATATTTGCGAACCATACAAAGCGCCAAAGGAACTTTTGAATTAAACGCTCTTGCTGTTGACGTTATAGTACCGAATGGAAATGAAACAATTCAATTGGCTATAAAAAATAGAAGAGAATCTTCTACAGATTTTAGTCCTTTATTTGATGCAATTATTAATAAGATTGAAAATGATCCAGACAAAAAAAATGCATTGATTTTTTTTAAACACCTCTCTACTAGTGAGCAGGGTAATGCTTTATTACGTACTGATCGAGAATATTATGAAGGGGATGTTTTACAGTACTTAGATAAGTTTGATGCAAGCAAGGCTATAACAGATGTTAATAATCTAACTAAAGTATTAATTGCTAATTGTAAAAGACCAGAATTACCCATAGAGTCTAGAAATAGTACATTGAAATTGCTTTATCATGGCTTTACCTATATTAGAGGAATAGACTGGTCTAGAAATATAGATGACCTTAAAGATCTTCTTAATTCCAATGATGCAACGATTAGATTGTTTACTGAACAGTCATTAAAAGTCTTAGAACCTTATATAAATTCAAGTGATCAAGCAAGGGAGATGCTTAGTCATTTACAAGCGCATAATCGTCTAGCAGGCGATTTGGCACAAATCTTGTTTATAAAATTTCCTGAACTTAAAACTGAACACAGATCAGACGAATTATCTGCCGATCTTAAATCAAAGTCTACGAGAGAAATTTGTTCTGAAATAGAAATCCTAAGTAATCGAGCAATGAATCAAGCTGATACCTCATTTAATTACACAGGTAATGTAGGTATTGAGTTGGAATTAAAACTCAGAGGCTCTGAGCAAGCACGCTCACAAGGTGATTCAATAGTTACAGATATTTTTGAAAATGATGATATTAAATCCTTAGTTAGTTTAGGTAAGGATGGTCGTTATGATGTTGCTGAAATACGTAGTCATGATTTTGGCTTTGCATTAAATTCACAATCTAGAGCCATATTATTTAAGCTTGGATCTAAATTACAAGCTAGTGAAGATCTATGTCGTTTTTTAACTGTCCATATTAATATTGATACACCTTCTAAAACTAGGCTTACTAAGCTTTTACGATTTCGAAAAGATGAAGGGCGATATTGGGAGAATATTGCATGTCCTGTACCTCTGTCTAAATTACCGTCTATAACTCAATTCACAGGTTCGGGATCTAGAATTAAGTCATCATCTATCAATGACGGCTATATTCCTTATGCTCTTGATATTTCGGCAGTACTGGATCAATTGACTATCAATGATTTTTTTAAAACAGAAGCTAGTTTAAATAAAAATGATTTAGTTGAATTAACAAATATATTAGCTGATGAAAAGTTAGGGAATCTATATAAAAACAGTTTCACAAACAATGATACACAAAGGATTACAGCCAAGGTTTTAATTCATCTTGCCAAAAAATTAGGAAGAGAGGAAGTTATTCCACCAATTTTAAGACTTTATCAGTCTAGATCACTTCCAAAATTTGTTGATAATAGCATTGTAATAATTGGTTTTGCTCTTAGTAAAATTAATCCTAGTACTTCTTTTGTAAGATTGTTAGAAGATAAAGGTGTGCAAAATTTTCTTGCTGATAAAGCAATTGATTCTGCTAATAAAATAGCTTTCCTTGAAAGATTATGTCCTTCTCCAAGATCTCAAGCTATAGAAGATTTAATTCAAAACAGGGAGATTGATCTTAAAGTCAGGGAAGCTATTAAAGCAAACATAGATCCATTTCAAGATTCATATACCTAAATTATTCTGCTATAACTCTTTAACCATAGCTATTTCATGCTGAAATTAGATAGACATAACTTAGAATTTTAAAATCATGTAAAATAATTGCATGTTAACTGTGTCAGCAAATAGAAGAGATTTTTTGCATCAGGGTCTGGCTGCTTTAGGTTTAGGAGTAATTCCAAAACTCCAAAACTCAAAAAACAATAGTGTTATTCCTTCATTTTTCAAGTTTGCTGAGAGGGTTGCTTCTATTGCAAAAGAGAATACAAATCCTTCTAACACAGCATTGCCTAAATTATTAGGAGCTACTGGTGAGGCTTTATCCATTATTGCGGAAGATGCTTTTGCTGTTAATCCCCAAGCCACTCAGATCGCAGTAAAACAATTACATAAAGATCTTAATTTAGCTAATGGAGAAAATCCTTTGACCGAAGTAGTGTTAGCAGAGGAACGTTTTGAGAATTCTATGAATAAAGTTGAGGATTTAGATGATGAACCTAAACTTGAACAACAATGGAAAGCTTCAATAGCAAAAATTGATGATAGTTATACTCCTTTGCCTGGTTCATTCTATGCAGGTTTTGGAGCTAATCAAGGTGCAGCTGGTGAAATAAGAGACCAATTAATTAAATTATCAAAAGCTCAAGCTGCATAATTTAAACTAACTCTTTAACCATCGCAATCTCATTACAATTGTGATAAAAATGACAGATCACGCACTCTCTATAAACCTTCTCAGGTAAAGTGCTTCGGTCAACTACACTATAACCACTTTTCTTGAAAAATTCTTCTTGATAAGTTAAAACAAAAATCTTCTTAATGCCCATTTCTTTGGCTTCGCTCTCACAATCCTCTACAAGTTTTTTGCCAAGTTTCTGTCCTTGATGTTCTTTAGCTACGGCTAGGCTTTTGATCTCTGCAAGCTCAGGAGTAAAGAGATCTAAGTGCGCGCTGGCTATAACTTTGCCTGAATCATCGAGCAAAATTCTAAATCCCTGCGCGCGATGACAGAGTTCTTCTAAAGTAATAGGTAGCATTAGCTTCTCATCAGAAAAGGATTTGATGAGTTCATATAAACCTGGAAGGGTTTTGGAATTGGGTTTAATGAAGTTCAACTAAATCATTTGCAAAATAGCAAGAGGAGCATTATCTCCACGACGATTGCCATTCTTTACGATTCTTAGGAAACCAGAATTTTTATCTTTGTAACGTTCTGCAACAGTAGCAAATAAATCTTTCAAAACTGCTTTGTCATAAAGAACTGCAGCAGCTTGTCTAATTGCATGAAGATCACCACGTTTAGCAAGAGTAATTAATTTCTCAATTTCTGGCATTGCAGCTCTAGCGTTAGCCAAAGTTGTGTTAATTTGCTTCTCGCGAAGTAAGTTAGTAGCAAGAGCTCTGAGAGCAGCTTTGCGCTGATCTGCAGGTCTATTCATTCTATTTTTCTTTCTATTGTGTCTCATTTATTTAACTCCGCTAAGTGATAATTTTTAGTTTCCAGCCATTGCCGCAACAATAGCGCTACGATCTTTGCCGCCTCTCAAGCTGTAGCCCATAGCTTCTAACTTGTCTAGCACTTCTTCAGCTGATTTCTTACCAAAGTTTTTGATATTCATTAAATCAATATCGTTAAGTTGTAGAAGATCAGAAAGGCTATTGATATTAGCTCTCTTCAAGCAGTTATAAGATCTAACTGAAAGCTCAAGCTCTTCAACGCTAACGTTAGAAGTGTTGTCTTGAGATTCTTGTTTGCTTTCTTCAGACTCATCAACAGTTTTGATAACTCCAACTTTTTGACCAGTGAAAGCGATGATAGGGTTCATCAATTCAACTAACTGAGCAGCAGCGCTACCAACAGCTTCATTGATTGTTACTGAACCATCAGACCAAAGATCCATAACTAGTTTGTCGTATTTAGAAGTCTCACCAGTTAAGCTCAATGGCTCTACTGAATAAGAAACGTTC
>CAYQSL010000054.1:0-3330 GCA_964420165.1 uncultured Gammaproteobacteria bacterium
TGCCATTTTGTAGCTTATTTCAATATTCCCTAGAAAATTATGGCAATTTTACTTGCATTTTGTAATTTTTCTGTAGAATTGAACAAGAGATAAGGAGAGACTCTGGATAAAGATTATATAAATAGAGTTTTAATTGGTTTATTGCTAGGTGGCATTGTAATTGCCTGTAATTATTTTGGAACCATTTTTTGGGCTACTCTAGTTTTAATTTCTTCACTTGCTGCTTTTCATGAATTTAAATTTCTTTGTAACAATATGGGCGTTTATCCAATAGAGAATTGGATTAATTTTTTTATTACGCTTTTTATAATGTTGCCTCTTTTAGTAGTTAATCATTGTACGCCGGCATTTATTTACACCACTTCACTTACTTTAATTGTTGCCGCTTATGTAATCATCTTTCCTAGGATTTTATTAAAGAATAGTTATACACGTTTTGAGGATGTCACTGTTTCCTTCTGGGCTGTATTTCACTTTGCAATGTTGCCGTCATTCTTTACTTGGATTCGTGTATTGGACAATGGTTCCTTGTATACGTTGACTATAATATCTGCGGTTGCTGCAAGTGATACTGCATCACTTTTCTTCGGTAAAATATTTGGTCACAAAAAACTTGCTCCAACTATTAGTCCAGGTAAAACTGTTGCTGGTAGTATTGGTGGTTTATTTTTTTCTGCGTTTATTTTTTTGCTTTTAAGTGTAATTTTCAAATTTAAATTAAATGAACAATTCTGGGCTAATAAGGTTGTTTTTTTACAAAATCAAATTCCATATTTTGATTTAAATATTTTTACTTACTTAGTAATTTTTATTCTTGGTTTGCTCTTTGCTATTGTTGCGCAAACAGGTGATTTGCTTTTAAGTTCTTTGAAAAGAGCTGCAGGAGTCAAGGATTCTGGAAATATACTTCTATCTCATGGTGGAATTTTAGATAGAGTTGATAGTCATTTCTTTGCTATTTGGTTTGCCTTTTTCATATTTCTATATCTTCTAACCTGAGATTGCCTTAGGGTTTACCCCTTTTGATTCTTGAAAAATCTAGTAATTTCCTTGTAAGTTAAATTATTATGACGCTTTACGATAGAATTATTTTAATAGCCGTCTTTACAAAATAAAGCTGGTTATTAAGACATAGTATATGGCCTAGCAAATGCTTAGGCTATCTTGTGCGTTTGATGATAAAAAATCCATCAATAAAATCAAAATCTATGGAAAAGCCTAGGGATCAAGTCTCTAAGCTTAATTCGAGTTTGCCTAGTAAAGTAAATCCACAAAGTAAAACTAAATTTCCTCTTGATAAACCATCCCAGGCAGCGAAACAAAAAGATCTACATGCCAAATCTAGTGAGGGTTTCAAAGAACCTAGTTTAGAGGAACTGAGTCAGAATTTTCAAAATGACTTAGGGAAATTACGTGAGAGTTCTCCTTTGAAAGTTACTAGTGTTTCTAAAAATGGTACAGGAAATTTTATTGATCGTTTTATGAAGGATGCGAATTTTAGAAGCGCATCAATAAGTGGAATAAACGCTTTCTTACATTCTCTTACTGTAGCCACGAGCTTTACTCCAGGTCTTAAAAAAATCAATGAGATTGTAGATAAATCTGCTTTCTTTTGTACAAAAATCATTTCACCTTTTATTTCTTTTGGTATATCATCTTGGTCTGCTTTTATGAACAAAAAACCAATCGAAGGATTAATTAAAATTATTCCACCTGCATTTTTGCCTATTATTGGTGATGCCAATGTTGATACCCCATTTGGTTTATGCTTTGGTTTGAATCAACCTTATGATGTGGTCATGGGTAGGCTTAACGAGAAGGCAAAAAATTCTGTTGAGTTTGCTACTTATGTAAAAGAAAAAAATCAAACTAGTTTAGGAAATATTCAATTAGTTTTAGAAGAAGTAAAACATCTTTTAAAAGACTTACTTGCAGGCAAATTAAATTTTTGGAATGAATCTGGCTATATATTAAATTGTGGAATGATGCTTGCAGGCTCTTTACCAATATTATTATTTGCACGCAAAGAACGTAATACTGCTTTAGCAACAGGTTTAGGAATTTTACGAAATACAGGTGGAATGCTAGGTGATTTCTTATTTGTGTGTCAGAAAGCAAGTTTCCATAAACTTTTAGTTGGTATCTTATGCTCATTAGGAGGCTTGTCAAATATAACTAAGCGACTAGTATCTAATGATTTATTAGCTAGAATATTTATACATCTTGGTGCTGCACTTGATGTGGCAGCTTATACAATTTGGAATGCTTTTAGTGATCAAAATAAAGACGTTAAAGAAGCTAGTGTGGCTGTTGCTGCTTAACTTGATATAGATCGGGGAAACTTTTGTTGTTCAGTAAACGTCTATTACGTCTATTAAAAGTAAAATAGTTTCAAAGGAGATATTATGAAAAAAATTACTAGTTCTTTACTAGCAGCTTCTTTACTGCTTTGTGTTGCTGTTAAGCCGGCTAAAGCTGAAGTTGAGGCAAATCCTGTAACTTCGCTTTTAGGAGTGATTGTAGGTACTCCAATCAGTACAGTTAGCGGCTTGCTTAGAGGCTCTGTCACTAAAGGTAGTGAATACAGTGGTACTTTCTCTGAAGAAATGGGTGGCGGTACTATTGGTCATCTTCTTGGCGTGCCAACTGGCATGGTTACAGGTCTTGTAACTGGTGGAGTGACCGGTGTCATCAAAGGTCTAATTAATGGAATTGTTATCGGTGTAGAAGAACCATTTAGCGCTGGAAGTATGAGCTTAGATGGTGACTTTGCTGATTACGATCCTTATAATCTAGATCCTAAGTAATTACGTAACCTAATCCGGGTGCGTCTTTTAGTATGATATTGCTACCTTGAAACTTCACAGCTTGGAATGGCTCGTTTTTTAACAGTAAACTTCCGTCAAGATCAGCATAATCAACTAAGGGACTAATGTGAGCAAAGGCTGCAATTGAAATCGTAGTTTCTGAAAAACAGCCGAGCATGATCTTTAGATTATGCTCTTTTGCTTTTTTTATCATACGTAACGCTTCAGAAATACCACCGCATTTAGTGTGTTTGATATTTATTGAATGAAAATATTTAGCGCACCATTCTATATTTTTACTGGTGTGACAACTTTCATCTGCCATTAATGGCAGTGGAGATTCTTCATGTAACTTGATGTAATCATTTTGCTCTGAGCCTAATTTTAAAGGCTCTTCAACAAATTCTATATTGTAATCTTTGATAATATTTAAAACTGCAAGAGCATCATTTACTGTCCAAGCAGCATTCGCATCTACTCTGATAGTGGCATTAGGAGCAAGTTTGCGAATAGTTTCTATGGT
>CAYQSL010000054.1:3340-8678 GCA_964420165.1 uncultured Gammaproteobacteria bacterium
TTCAGGTGCACCAAGTTTAACTTTGAGTAAATCATAACCACGCTCAAGTGCTGTGAGTGTTTTAAGTTTGATAGTTTCTAAGTCAGCAATTCCAATGGTGTAAGAAGTCTGTGGGGTTTTCTTGGCATCTAATCCTAAGTAAGCATAGAGAGGTAGATTTTTGATTTTAGCTCTAAGATCATAGAGCGCAATATCCAAGCCTGCTTTAGCTGCCATATGTCCTTCATATTTACCTATGCGTTTTTCAAATTTATCTAAATCAAAGGGATCTAAATCCTCAAGAACTTTTTCTTCTTTGATTTGTTCATAGAAACTTGCAACTGAGTTTTCATCTTCGCCATAGTATCTACTGAATACGGCTTCACCATAAGCGGTGTAAATTTGATTTTCATATTCGGTAACTAAAGTTACTATGAAAGTTTTGGCAACAGTAGTAGAGCTTCTAGAAATGGTGAAGGTGAATTCTAGAGGGAGTTCTATGAGTTTATAAGTTAGTTGCATTAAGCAAATCCTCCACTCCATATCTAATGGGGTCAGTAACTGGGAGTTTGGTTTCTGTTTTAGCTTTATTGATTAATTCTTGAGCTTCAGCTTCTGAATAAGCACTGGTATTTAGTGCTATGCCAATAACTTTAGCTGGAGTTTTACCATCATTAGTAATCCATTGGGCAGCATTTTCATAAATTTCAATTAGCTTAGTTAAAGATGGAATAGTTATATCGTATTGGTTGTAGACTTTAATTCGATCTGGTTTGTGACAAAGTATCATGGCATCAGGATTTGAGCCGTGGAGTAGTGAGAGAGTTACGCCTGAATATCCTGGGTGGATTAGTGACCCTTGTCCTTCGATCCAAATAAATTGTTTGTTGTTATGGATTGCTTCCTGCTTCGCTGAAGCTTCGCAGGACAAGTCGTTTTCAATGACTTCCTCAATTGCATTTTCCATCGCGCCTGCAGCGAAGTCGGAAATAATTCTATCTATAGGAATACCGTTGCCACTAATCATAATGCCGGTTTGACCAGTTGCAACAAATGCAGAATTTAAACCTTGCTTCTTAGCAAGTTTATCTAATTCAAGTGCTACACACATTTTGCCAATATTACAATCACTGCCAACCATAGTGATGACCTTGATATTTTCTGGTCTTGCTTTCTGTGTGGTCACGCTCTGCTTAGCGCTAGCTGAATAAATATCAGGGTTACGAATATCCCAGAGTTTAACATTGTGTTTTTCTGCAAGCTTTGTTAACTCAGTATCTTCATTGAGAAAAAAATGTAAACCGCTAATGATGTCTAAACCATTAGTAATGGCTTCTTTAAGGATCGGTCTCCACTCAGGTGGCAATGCTCCACCTACAGGCGCTATGCCTATAAGAAGCGCCTTAGGTTTAGGATTTAATGCTAAAGCTGCTTTGATATCAGCAACTACTGGCGCGCTATTTTCAATTCCAGTAACTTCTTTAACAGTCTTGCCTTGATTTGCTGAATCAATTACTGAACTGATGATCCAATTACCATAACGAATAACGCCAGTAGCGGTTTTGGCTTGGCTAGTATGGAAACATCCTTCTGCAAGAATTGTTAATGGAGTTGATTTTTGGTCGATGTCGCTGAAATTCACTTAATTATCATTCCCTCTTTGAAAAAGTTAATAAAGCTTTTAATGGCTTATATATATTGTATTCTGACTACAATATAATTAATTAGGATGAAAGACGAGAAATTAACTGAAATAATGCTCAAATCTTTAAGAGGCGACGAGACCTTAGCTAGTCCAGATGAGTGGGTGAAGGCAGGGGATTTTGCAAATGAGATGAGATTCTTTCCTCATGCTTTTCATTGTTATCAATTAGCAGTTAAAACTAAAAAAGATGATATTACTGTAACCAAGCTTGATGATGCATTAGACAAAATTACTAATGTTCTAGAATTTTTACCTGAACTACTGAAAAGAGATGTTGAAGAGATTAGACTCAATAATCCTTTAGATCCAGCTAAGTGGCTTGCTATTTCTAATAAGTTACTAAAAGAACTTACTGCGCTCATGACTAGTGGCAAGAAAGATCCAGACTTAGTCCAAGCAGTTAGATTCTCTCTGGCTTTTGCTGGTTATTGTGCAATGCGCTCTGGTAGTGGCATTGATCCTATTAATAAAGTGCTGGAGAGCTTTGATGATCTTGTCAATGTAAATAATTTTAAAAGTCCTAAATTGAATTTAACTGAAATGGCTTTAACCAAAGGTGAGCAAGCTTTGAAAGTAGTAGCTCTTGGAGATAATGTTACTTTGGGTCTATATCCTGATGGGGAAATTAAATTCCAAGATACTTATCACTACAATTGGGCTAAAGAATCAAGCTTAAATATCTCTCTTGCTAATAATGCAATTTCAGGTTCTGGTGTTTTAGATTTAGCTTTATATTTAGGTAGAGATTTAATTTACTATAAGCCAGATGTGGTTCTGTTGAATTATGGTATGAATGATGCTTGGCTTGGAACTCAGGCTGTAACTGCTTTTGAGACTTTGTATGAAGAGTGTATTCGTATCATTCAAAAACATAATATCAAAGTAGTTCTTATAAGCCCAATCCCACATTTACCAGATGAATGTCCAGAAGACCTGCGTCCTAATAATTCAGATGCAAGTGAGCTTCTCGTGGATCCATTTGTAGCCGCGACTAAAAGAATTGCAGCACGAACTGGAGCAGTGTTTGTAGATGCCTTTGCCAAGTTTCCTAAGAACAAAGCTCAAATCAAAAATTTATTAGTTAATGGTTTTAATCAGCCTACTTTAGAAGGTCAAAACCTTATCAAGATTGCTTTGCAAGAAAGTTGTATATAAATGAATGTTAGTAAAGAAGTTTTAATAGAAGATATGAGCTATGGTCCTTTTGCAGTTACTCATAGTGCAGAAGGGCAAGTGATTTTTGCAGAGAACCTTTGTCCAGGTGATGTGGTAGATCTTGAGGTCTATGATGATCGAAAGGACTTTGCTTTTGCAAACGTGCTTCAGATTCATACACTTAGTGATTTAAGAAATCCTGACCCAACTTGTAAATTGCATAAAATATGTGGTTCTTGTCAGTGGCAACATATTGATTATCAAAAACAACTTGATTTTAAAAAGAAAAATTTAGCTGATTTAGTTAGTAAAGCAAAGATTAGTTTTGATGTTGATTCTATGCCAAATGTAATTGGCATGCCTAATCCCTGGAATTATAGAAACAAAGTTACTTATCCAGTTTCTACAGTTAAAGATACTGGTCGTTTACTTGCAGGGTATTTCAAGAGAAATTCTAAAGAGCTTATTAATGTAAAATTCTGTCCAATTCAATATTCTTTATTCGATGAAATTATTGAAAAAATTAAAGAGCTTTGTAATTACGAAGATATAACTGATAAAAATCTTCGACACATCATGGTTAGAGCTAACTATGATCAAAGTGAAGTTCTAGTAGCTTTTATTATGCGTAGAAAGTTTTTCACCGATAAAATGCATACTGCAATTGGAAAGATCTTTAGAAGAATAATGAAAGATTTTAAACAAGTTAAAACTTGTACTATTAACTATAATGACAATTCTACAAATGTGATTCTGGGAAATGAAACGGAAGTGATGATCGGCGAAGGCTTTATTAATGAGAGTTTCAAGGATGTTAAGCTAAAAATCTCTACTGGCAGTTTCTTCCAAGTTAACATAGAACAATTTGGCAAAATAGTTGATTTAATAACTAGTGCAATAGATACTAGTGATGAAGAAATTAAAATCCTAGATGCTTATTGCGGTATAGGAACCATTTCACTTGCTATAGCTAAGAAATTTCCTAAAGTAAAAATCCTTGGAATTGAATCAGTTGCTAGTGCAATAGAAGATGCTAAACAAAATGCAATTGCTAATGAGATCGAAGCAGAATTTGTGTGCTCAAGCGTTGAAGAGCAAGCCAGTAAAATGATTGATGAAAAACCTAGTTATATGATTATCAATCCACCACGAAAGGGCTGTACGAATAAGGTTCTGGATGCAATTGCAGAAGTGGATGCTAAGAAATTTTTCTATGTGAGTTGTAATCCTTCTACTTTAATGCGTGATATTAAGTATCTTGAAGAGCGTGGCTTTAAACTAGAATCATTGCAAGGTGTAGATATGTTTCCGCATACTTATCATATTGAGACACTCGCAATATTAAACTTACCGTGAAATCGCCTATAGCTGCGTTACGCTCGTCCTTCATTCGCTCATTGACAGAAAGTCAACTCCGCTCCCTCTCTCCTCGCAAGCCTTGCTCTAAGCGATTTGACAGCAAGTTTATCTAGGTTTGGTAAAGTGTGGAGTCTTCATCTCGCTTTGAATGACATTAAATTACTTGCGCTAAATCCTTATCGCCTCTACCAGAAAGATTCAGAACCACTATATCTGTAGTTTTAGTTTGTGGCATAAGCTTTTCTAGGTAAGCCAGTGCATGTGAGCTTTCTAAAGCAGGAATTATACCTTCGAGTTTACAAAGTAATTTGAAAGCATCAATTGCTTCCTTGTCTCCACATGGATAGTAGTCGACAATTTTTTCTTCATGATAGTAACTATGTTCTGGTCCAATGCCAGGGTAATCAAGTCCGGCAGAGACACTGTGAGCTTCTTGGATTTGACCGTAATCATCTTGAAGTAAATAACTCATAGAACCATGCAATACACCAGGTTTGCCTTTGGTAAGTGAGGCTGCATGTTTATCAGTATCTATGCCGTGACCAGCTGCCTCAACACCAATAAGTTTGATTTGTTTTTTCTTAGCTTCTTCTATAAATGGATAAAAGATTCCAATTGCATTTGAACCACCACCAACACAAGCAAGAATATAATCTGGTAATCTGCCTTCTACTTCAGTGATTTGTTTACGGACTTCTTCACCAATGATCTTTTGGAATTCTCTAACTACTGTTGGATATGGATGTGGTCCCACGCAACTACCGATAATATAATGTGTGGTTCTAACATTTGAAACCCAGTATCTGATTGCTTCTGAAGTGGCATCTTTAAGCGTAGCAGTGCCGCCAGTAACAGGTATAACTTCTGCACCGAGTAATTTCATTCTCTGAACATTAGGTGCTTGTCTGCGAATATCTTCTGCGCCCATAAAAACTTTACAACCTAAACCTAGTAGCGCGCATGCAGTTGCTGTTGCTACTCCATGTTGACCTGCACCTGTTTCAGCGATGATTTGTTTTTTACCAAGTCTTTTGGCAATAAGTGCTTGAGCGATGGCGTTATTGATTTTGTGCGCGCCTGTGTGATTGAGATCTTCACGTTTGAGATAAATTTTTCCGCACTGAGATTTATTTCTATAAT
>CAYQSL010000055.1:0-8676 GCA_964420165.1 uncultured Gammaproteobacteria bacterium
CCCAATGCAATTGCAAGTTTTGTATCTAAATCAAGTACACCCCAATCACTCGAATCAGCTTTAGTTTCATGAACTTTAACTTTAGTACCCAATGCAATTAGAGCTGCTTCTAATTTCTTTGCTTTCAGAGCAGCTTCTTGCTTACGTGGGTTATAAAAAATAGTGATTTTATCAAGCAATTACTTTATAAGTTTACCCTATCTTTAATAGCGCCAAATATTCAATATTGCCCTTGGCGCCATGGATTGGTGATTCAATTTGCCCTTCCACTTTAAAATCAAGAGCTTGAATTTCTGAAATGGTTTTTTCTAAGACCGATTTGCATATTTCTGGATCTTTAATCACACCACCACATTTATCCATAATTTTTTTACCTGCTTCAAATTGCGGTTTGATTAGAGCAATAATTTTCATATCAGGTTCAAACAAATTCACTTGCTTAGAAAGTTCTTTTAGCTTGGCAAGAATTGTAATTAAAGAAATAAAAGAAACATCTATAACAACTAAACCAATTAATGATTCTTTTAAGAGTGGTTCAAAGAAGCTAGGCTCGACCAGACGAAAATTAGTTTCCTCAAAGTTAAGCACCCGCGAATCCTGACGAAGTTTATAATGTAGTTGCCCTTGTCCAACATCAATCGCTATGGACTCTTTAGCACCTTGCTTTAAAGCATAGTCGGTAAAGCCTCCTGTCGAAGCACCTATATCCATTATTAACTTATTAGTAAAATCCAGTCTCCAAGCTTCATGGGCAGCTTTAAGCTTGAAAGCACCTCGGCTAACAAATTCACTCATTTTATCGTGGACTTCTAAATAGTTAGGATCTTCAGCAAAATTTCTTTGAAAGAGCTCTTGATTAATCTGATGACCAGGCTTATTAATGAGCTGCCCAGCTATTTTTACACCATTAGACATAATGCAAGTTGTAGCTTTCTCCCTAGATTCAAAAAGACCTAGATCTACTAAAAGTTTATCGATTCTGATTTTATTATTTGTTACCACTGAAATCCCGTTAACGAGCTAAAATTATAGAATAACACCATGAAGAAAACCTTTATAATCCTTGCTTTCCTTAGCTCTTTCCTAATTGGGCTGAAGGTGAATTCTGCAACCACTCCTATTAGCTTGAATGGTCATAGTATCAGGAAAGTAAACGTAATAACTGATCCTAGTACAGTCTACGTGGGCAAATCATCAGATCTTACTATCAAATTTGTTTTAAGATCAAAAACTGGAATTTCTAAAACTAGAGTTAAGCTTTTTGTTAATAATGGCTCTGTTTCACTTAGCGGTAATGTTCTAGAGCTCGAAAATATTACAGATGATACAGATCTAGAAGAAAATGTAGAAACATATGCTGGAACAATCTCTTTAAAAGATTTTACCTTTGGTAGAACTACCAATGAAATTAAACTCCAATATCTTTTAAGTAGCATTACCTCAAATTCAGTCTTAGCTCAAGCCGGTAAATCCAAGACTGCAATAAGCAGTGGTAACAATGGCGGTAATGGTAATGGTGGAAGTGGAGGTAATGGCAGTGGTGGTGGTGGAAATAATGGAGGAAGTTTCTCTATAGCACCTAGATTGGTTTCAATTTTTATTGAAGCTATTGATTTTACGGATAATAGTAACGGCACGGTAATTAATGAACCAGTAGTTTCAACCGAGGAGCAATTCCTCAAATTAACTGTTGATCATGATCAAAGAATCTTGGATGTAGTCAATGGAGATACCTTTAACGCAGCAACTAATCCTGTTCTCAAAAATTTAAAAATTTACAAGATAGATCCCAATAATAAAAAAGATAAGGAAGAGATTAGTGCTGATTTTGTTTTTTCGCTAGCAGAAGCAAGCACAAAGATCTCTTCAACTTCAACAACTGCTAATGGGCAACCCTTACTAGAAACCGTGTATCTAAGTAACGGTAAGTTTTTGAAAGAAAGACAAAACCTACAATTTGTAATTGACTTAGATAATTTTTATGCAAGGTCCGGAGTCAAGCTAGAAGATAATCTTATTACTACAGACAGAGACACAATCAAAATCAAAGCTCAAGAATTAGAGATTACCGATTCATCTTTAACAGAGCCTATTAATTTTAGTGCTACTAGCTCTAGTAAAAAGAAAATTACATATACTGCTAGCTCAGTTCTTGGTGGCTCGTTTAGTTCTAGTAATGGAACACCAAGTACTGTTGATTCAGTAGATTTTTTTCTAACAACCAAAGGAAAGAAGGCTACACCTAAAATCCAAGGTAAAAACAAAAACCATAACCTAGCCTTAAAAGTATTCGATACTAATGGTTCTAGTAGCGTTAGTTCTGGCAACTTTACAATTCCTGTTAGTTTTAGTGTCTCAGAATCAAATGGTCAATTTAAATCTGGTGGATTCTATGATCCTGCATTAGATAAAAAATTTAAAATACCTTTCTCAATAACAACTAAAACTGCTGATGATCTAGATTTGATTCTCTTTGGTACTTTCAATGAAAGCGTAAATGCAATCTTTGATGCACCTGTTGTAGTTAATGGTTCAAGCTTATGAAAAAATCAATTAAATATTTTCTAATTGTTAGTGGAATACTCTTTACCACTTGTTACCCAGCGTATTCTGTTTTCAAAAATTTATTTGATGACGATGAAACAAAAATTATTCACATTAAAGTTAAGGAGATTTCTGATAGTGAGGGTGTGGTTTCTACAGAGCCGAAAAAATTCAGATTAATTGTAGACCATGATCCTAACTATATTGCAGCCCAGAATAATAATGCTGGTACTTCTCCATTGATCCAAAATCTCATTATATTAAAACGTGATTTAAATCGTGAAACTAATAATCTAAAAGATATTACTGAAGATTTTGATTTTGACCAAGAAGATGATAGCTTTGATTCACCAGAATACGATAATTTTTTACGAACGACTTTTATTTCCGACAATCAGATTATCAAAAAGGCTCAGAGACTAAGTTTCAAAATTGATTTAGAAAGCTATTTACGCACTTTACAAATTTCTGTTTTTAACAATGTGAGCACCAAAGATGTTTATAAACTGGATATCAAAGCTCTGGAATTAAATTTCTCTAGTTTAAATTTAGAAAATAAATCTTTGGTTTTTAGTCCAGTCAATCCAGCTAAAGCAAAAACTTTTTATACTACTGATAATTTAAATCTTCTAGGCACCTTCAGTAGTACTGATAATCTAAGCGATATCGTTAAACAATTACAGTTTGAGACCTTGAGTGAAAACGGTAAACCGATATCAGTAAAACTTAAAAAAGATGGTACTAAAATAAAAGATTTGAAATTAAAACCAATAGTTGATAATGGCAATATTTCTCTTAGCACCAATGGTAATGGAATCTATAACTTAGTTATGCCTATTCGTTTCAGAAGCCTTAGTAAATTAAATGCAAAAGATATTGCCTTAATTTCTAACTATGATTTATTGATAGTTCCAGTTGCTCTCGATCTTAAAACTGGTGAAAATTTGGATATAAATATAAGTGGAACTTTAAGAGAAGGCATTAATGCCAGTGTTAATGCTATTTTTGAAGAATGAGTTTAGAAACCGAGAAAAAATACAAACTAAAAAAAGGTCTGACTATTTGGTTAACAGGTTTATCGGGAGCCGGCAAATCAACTTTAACTAATCGCATCGCAGAAGTTCTTCTTCAAGGTAATGGTGAGTTTCCTTTAGAAATTCTTGATGGTGATGAAGTAAGAGAGCATTTGTGTAAAGATCTAGGATTCAGCAAAGAAGATAGATTCAAGAATATTGAGAGAATTGCATTTTTAGCAGGTAAAATCTCTAAACACAATGTACTTGTACTAGTTCCAGTAATTGCACCGTATAAAGAAGCTAGGGACCTTGCTAGATCACTAAGTACAAACTTTTGTGAGGTCTTTGTCAAGGCAAGTTTGGATACTGTAATTGAAAGAGACGTTAAAGGACTTTATAAAAAAGCCTTAAATAATGAAATTCAAAACTTCACTGGAGTTTCAGATCCATATGAAGAACCTTTAAATCCTGAGTTAACGATAGAGACAGATAAGGAAAACTTGGATATTTCCGTGAACAAAGTTATTAAATTTCTTGTAGAAAACTTCTATATAGAATAGGGTTATGTTCAAAACTTGTAGATAATTAATAGCTATTTACATATTGATCAGATTTATGTAAATAGTTATCTACAAGTTTTGAACAGTTTTCTACAGGTAAAATCCTTTAAATATAAGGCTTTTATGAGTTTTGAACGAAAAACTAGGCCTCTACTACTAATAACTATATATATTAAATAAACTAATTAAATACCTAAAGATCTAAGCTATCCATCATTGAGTAAGAAACCTATTCAAATAACTTGATAAGAAGATATCATTAATCTATATGAAACTTAAAGTTCCTAAAAATACATTTGATAAAGCCATTAAATCAGTATCCAAAGCAGTTCCAAGTAAAGGTATTCAACCTATTCTTAATAATATTTTACTTGAGAATATAAATGGTCATTTGAAATTAAATGCAACCGATTTAGACTTCTCTATAGAAGCCATCATTCCATCGGTTAATGAAGTTGAGGGAAGTATAACCATTTCTGCAAGAAAACTTGAAGAAATCGTCAGCAGGCTTGAAGAGGATGATGTTTATATTACAGTTGATCAAGATACTCAAAAAGCAAATCTAACTTGTAAAAGTTCTAATTTTGATTTAGTAGGTTTACCGGCAGAAGATTTTCCTAAAACCGATAGACCAGATGTTTCTGCATATATATCTTTAAGCAAAGCTAAGTTTTCTAAAATGATTGATTTAGTAAGTTTTGCTGCATCAAAGTACGATGTCAATAATATTCTTGGTGGAATTTATATGGCTATCAGAACAGATGATGATAAATGTGTCTTCGAAATCGCTGCCACTGATGGTAATAGGCTTTCAAGCTATGAATGTGCTTTAGAGAAACAAGATTGTCCAAATTTATCTAAAAGAGAAATAGTTGCTCCTTTGAAAAATATCTCAGATATTCAAAGAATATTAGATTCAAGTGTTGATGAAAATATAAAAATCACTTTTTTAAATAGTCAGATTATTTTCTTTACTCAAGATAGATTTATTGTTTCAAGATTACTTGAAGGAAGCTATCCAAGATACAAGCAGTTGATACCTGCTAACCAAGACAAACAGGCTTTAATTAATCGTAAAGATTTACTTTCTTGTCTTGAAAGAGTTGCAACTATGGCTAATGAAATAACCAATTTAGTCAAATTGAGTTTTAAAGACTCAACTCTAACAGTCGAATCTTCTAATAGAGACTTTGGTCAAGCTGTAGATAACTTAGATATAGAATATAGTGGCGAGCCTATAGATATTTACTTCAATGTCAAATATCTAATTGAACCTTTTAAGTATTTAGATTGTGAAAAAGTTCAATTCTTAATGAGTGGACCTGTGACTCCAGCTTTGGTCAAACCCGTATCGGATGAAGCTTACCTTCATTTAGTGATGCCAATTAAGCACGAATCAAATTCATAATGGATAATGAAAGCGAAAAAAAAATCAGAGATATAGTTGAGGAAGTTTTTTCTGAATCTGTAAGTCTTGAAACCAAGGAATTAATTTATAGGTTAATAATCCAACAAAATTAATATGGTTTTAAGCGGTTCTGATATCAAGAAACAAATAATTCATTCAGTTTTGGATTTTTCAATAAACATTGATGTCCATAAGAAAACAGGAGAATATTCACTTGTACAAATAAGTGAAATGTTGTCGCTTGCAATTGAGATAAATAACCTTATAAATTTTCTAGACAAAGATCCGACCAAGATGCAAGTTAATCCAGGTATTAAAAAACCTAGTTTAGCAGCAGGTGAATTAAGCAAAATGAAACGTGCTTTGGAATTAACTTTCAAGTACAATTCTGACTTAAATTCTGTAGCAATAGATATTGGTGAAAACCTCTCCAGTACTAATAGACATATTCAAAAAGGTGTTGATTATATTTTTGAAAATCTTTCAAGAAAAGATTACAAACAAAATCTAACTCAAAGTTTTCGCGAGCAAGCAATTAATCCAAATCCTACGCAAGCTCAAGCGCGTCAAAGAACTAATACTGCAAGACAACAACAACAAAGAGCTCAAACTAAAAAGAAATCAGCAGTAGGACCCTTTTCAGCATTGCTTTTTATGGCAATTTTATTTTGCATTGCCATGTTTATTTACAATGTATTTTTCAATCAACATGCAACCAGGGTATCTTCCCTAGTAAAAGAATATAGGTCTGATCAAAACTTAAGTTCTATAGATAGACCAGATTCAACAACTGAACTGAAAGTATATGGAACCAAATCACTTTTAAATATTTTTATTGATTTTCAAGACACTTTTGAAGCTAAGTATCCAGGATTAAAATACAACATCAAAAGTGAAGATATTGGACTTGCAATTAGAGATTTAATTGATGGCAAAATTGCCCTAGCATCAAGTTCTAAAATGCCTTCAATTGATGATCGTAAGCGTGCTGCAAAAGAAAATCGCTCACTTGCAGATCACAAAATTGCTCTAGATTCAGTTGTATTCTTCACGCACAAATCTAATCCAATTGACACCTTGTCATTAGATGATCTAAGAAAAATTTACGCATCAGATTCTATTAATTGGAATGAAGTAAATCAAGAAGGATCTACTGAGGAGATTTCTAGATTTTCTTTATCGCGTGAAAGTGGTACCCATGCATTCTTTAAAGATAGGGTGATGCTTGGTGAAGATCTCTCAGATAAAGTAGTATTCACTTATGTGCCTGATCAAATGATAGATATGGTTAAATCCAACCCTAATGCTATTGGTTTTTGTAGTGTTAGTGCAATCATGGGTAGGAAGGATATCAAAATTATCAAAATTGCTTCTGTCTTAGATAAAACAGGAACTAAGCCTATAGAGGATGATGGCAAGATCAATGCAGAGCTGGTTAAGCGTGGTGACTATCCTTTAACTCGTTATTTATATCTCATTACAGCTGGAGAGTTGACAGACGGGCAAGCTAAATTTATTGACTTTATGCGTAGTCCTGATGCGCAGTCCAAGCTACTCGATTATGGCTTAGTTGGAATTTACTAAAACAATTTTTGCATTCCGAATTAATCCAGAGCGCTTAGGTCTCAAGAGTGGTGTCTGTGCAAACTTAGTTTGAAAAATAAAATCTAAATCCTCTTCTTCAAGTAAATCTTTTTTCTCAAGTCTATTTTTAATTAGTTTGAAATCTTCTTTGCGAATAAATTTATGATTTTCAAGTTGAGTAATTAACGAGCTTGAGTTTTGATGTTTGCCATATTCTAGATCTAAAATATCTGGTAAATAAATCCAATGTCCAAAACCTGCATTGGGATTGAATTCTGGGAAGATAGGAGGTTTGGCTTTGGCAACTTTAGCATCACGATTATAAGGGCAAACAGTTTGGCAGAGATCACAACCAAAGAACCATTCACCAAATTTACTTGCTAGATCTTGAGGTACTTCTCCGCGATTTTCTATAGTATGGTAGCTAATACATTTACGCGCATCTAGTTGATAAGGTTCTGGCAAGGCACTTGTTGGACAGATATCTATGCAGCGTACGCAGTTGCCACAGGTAGGAATAGCGTCATTGCGCCTGTCATCCGTAGCTTTAGCGAAGGATGAAGCCTCGGCGTAGTAGGATTCTAACTCAAGATCAGTAATTATTTCCAATATAAAATTAAAACTTCCAGACTCGCGCGAAATGAGTAGAGTATTTTTACCACGAAAGCCTAAACCGGCTTTCTTGGCAAAAGATTTTTCTAAGAGAGGTACTGCATCAGTAAAGAATTTGGATTTAGAAAAACTATCCTTTAATTCAGGATGATTTATAAGATCTTGAATTTTTTTACGCAGTACTTTGTGGTAATCTAGTCCCACTGCATATGATGCTATACGACCATGTTCCAGCGATGGTCTTGGTGGCGAGGGGCTGTAGTAATGAGCCGTAAACATGATGATAGTCTTGGCTTCGGCAAGTAAATGTTCAGGTCTGGCATTGATAGGATCTTCTTTAAGCAGGTAATTCATATCTGCTGCAAAACCTTTACCGCGCCATTCTAGGAATCTTTTTTCAGAATCAAGTAAAGCTTTAGCCGGAATAAATTTCACATCAGCAAAACCTAGTTCCTGTGAGACTTTTATGATTTGGTTTTTTAAATCTCGCGACAATGTCTTAGATGAATAATCCAGAAACTGAATCGCCAGTATAAACTCTTCTGATTGCTTCAGCTAAGAATGGTGCTACAGAAATCTGTTTCATTTTTTCTGATTGAATCCATACAGGAGCTAAAGGTATAGAGTTAGTGATTATAAATTCTTCAATTGGCGAAGCTTCGATTCTTTCAAAAGCTGGTCCTGAAAGCACTCCATGGGTTGCACAAGCAAAAATCTTAGTTGCACCTTTCTCTTTTAGAAGTTGCGCTGCTTGGCACATAGTACCTGCAGTGTCCACAATGTCATCGATAAGAATTGCTGTTTTGCCTTCAACTTCACCGATGATATTCATTACTTCGATAACGTTTTGTTTTTCAACATTTCTTCTCTTGTCAACAATTGCAATTGGAGCATCTTCAAGTTTCTTTGCATAAGCTCTTGCACGTCTTACTCCACCTACATCTGGTGAAAC
>CAYQSL010000056.1:0-8676 GCA_964420165.1 uncultured Gammaproteobacteria bacterium
ATATTCTATTTGAAGGTGCTCAAGGTACACTTCTTGACGTTGATCATGGTACTTATCCATATGTAACTAGTTCGAGTCCAACTGCAGGTGGAGCTTGTATTGGTTCTGGTGTTGGTCCAGGATTTATTGATAAAGTAATCGGTGTTGCTAAGGCCTATACTACGCGTGTGGGTGAAGGTCCTTTCCCTACTGAGGTTGAAGGTGATGCAGCGAAAGTTCTCAGAGCTGAAGGTACTCCTTGGGCTGAAGTTGGTACTACAACTGGTAGAGCGCGTAGAGTTGGTTGGTTCGATGCAGTATTAATGCGTTATGCAGTGAGAATCAATGGACTTAATTCAATTGCTCTTACTAAGCTAGATGTGCTTGATGATATGGATGAGATTTTAGTTTGTAATTCTTATAAAGACACTCGTGATGGTCAGGTTTACAAAGATCTTCCGGCTAAAGCTAACTTCCTCAAGTATGCTCAGCCGATTTATGAAACAGTGCCAGCATGGAAAGGTGATAAGCCTAGCTCTAAAGCACGCTCAGTAACTGAGCTTGCTCCGAATGCTCTTAGCTATGTTAAATACATTGAAAAACTTTTAGAAGTGCCTGTGTCGATTATTAGCGTGGGTCCTGGAAGAGAAGAAACTATAGTTTTAGAAAACGCCTTCTAAGTCACACCTCCACTTTCCACCTTAACCAAGATATTAATCGGCTTAACGTGTTATGTAGGTTATGGTGGAAAGTGGAGGTACGACCCCGCTGGTTGCAGGGTATTTTTGGAATTCATTCCTAAAATACACCATTTTTCTCGGAATATATCAAATTCTTGGCACATTAGCCATTATAGATAATAGTGAAGCTGCTTCCTTATATTCATGAAAAAGATCATGTTTTGCCATTGGTGGGTATCAAAACAGTTTCTGGCCCAAGTAATATTACTGGTAACGCAAATGCCGAATCTCCTCAGCAAGTAAATTCAATTAACGGAGAATCTCAGCAAGTACAAGCAGGAAGATTATTAGTACAAGATGGAACCTTATATAGTCCAAGACCAGGAGATCAGGCGCTCGCTATTGATAATGTTTGTAAAGGGTTTGAAACTAATGATAGAGGCAAGCTTATACTTCCTTGTGGAGTAGGAAAAACTTTAACTTCACTCTGGATCAAAGAAAAAATCAAACCAAAAATTACTTTGGCTTTATTTCCCTCTATAAGTTTATTGGGACAAACTCGAGATGTTTGGATGGAACAGAGGCGAAATAAATTTGAGTCTATTTGTGTTTGTTCCGACAAAACTGTTGCTGATAAAAAATCAGGTCAAGAATCAGAGGATGAAGAATTAAAAGCTATGGAGCATTCTTCAATGGAAGATTTAAAACAAGAAGGTGCTTTAGTTACTACTGATAGTGAGCAGATTGCTAAACAAATTCAAGCAGCTAGAGATGGTAACGGTGATTTAGTAATTTTTTCTACTTATCAAAGTTTAAGAAAAATTCAAGAAGCTTTAGCTGCTACTGGTGAAGAGATAGATCTAACTATATGTGACGAAGCTCACAATACTGCTGGTAAAGAAGGTAGCAATTTTACTTTAGTTCATGACGATGAGAAAATTCCATCTAAGAAAAGGCTTTATATGACTGCCACTGAAAGAATAATTGAGAATTTTGATGGTACTGAAGAAGAAAAAGAACTTCTTTATGATATGGATAATCCAAAAGTATTTGGTCCAACTTTTCATAAGATGTCTTTTAGAGAAGCTATGGATCAAGGCATCATTACTGAATATAAACTTCTAGCTGTAAGTATTTCTGAAGAGGAATTAAACAACTTAGGTATCAAGAAGGATGATCCTGCTCTTAAGAATTATATTTTGCAAAAAGCAATGCAAGAGACTAATGCAAAACATGCTCTTAGTTTCCACTCCCGAGCAACAGGAACTAGTAAAAATAGTGCTGAAGCTTTTGCAGAAAGGCATCGAAAGATTTCATCAGGAGTAGATGTGTTTCATGTAAATGGTACTATGCCAGCAAGTGAGCGTAAAAAGGTTTTAAAAGAGCAATTCTCTAAATCTGCATGTGCAGTTTTGACCAATGCCAGATGTCTGCGTGAAGGTGTCGATGCTAAAGGAATTGATATGGTCTATTTTACAAGTCCTAAAAGCTCTGTAATAGATATTGTTCAGGGTGCCAGTAGAGCATTTAGAAAAGATTCTAATAATCCAAATAAAATTGGTTATATTGTAATCCCCATAATCTATTCAAAGACAAAAGGTATGAAGCCTGATGACAGCTCCTATAACATTCTTGTTAACACCGTTGCGGCTCTTGCAGAGCATGATGAAAGGCTAGTGGATGCTTTAAGGTTAAGTTCTAATAACCCTGGTGATCCACGTGATGATCAAGATGAATTAACCAAAGAAGCAAATGAATACCTTGATAAGCATTTTCAACTAACAGGTTTGAAACCGGACTTAATCAAAATTATGCGTATGGATCTTATTACAGATTCACGAAAAGTAATCCAAGATTTAATGTATCCATCCTTTACGCTAGCAGCTGAAACTATCCGTAAAAAAATTCCCCAAAGACCAAAAACCGCTTCTTTTCAAGCGGTTCTAACTTCATTAACTGGTTTAACACTTGCAAAGCTACAAAAGCTTTACAAAAAATCTTTTCCAGAGAGAGAAATTAATACAACAAAAAGTATTCTTGATGAGATATATGGTATTAAGGCTGATACTGATCTAGAGCCAGAAAGAGAACCATATAGAAATTTTATAGAACTTGCTAAAGCAGTGCGTGAAAGAATGCCAGTGCGACCAAATAAAGATGAATATTTTAAAAATATTCAAACTTATATTGGAGAAAAATTTCAAGGAATTACTGATTTTAAAGAGATGAGTAATTTATACCGACAAGAAGTAAATAATAGAGAACCTGCTGCTAGTGATATATTTGAAGCCATTTGGTCTATAGACATAGAGGATCGTATATGTCCTTATCAAACAGATTTAGAAGCGATAGACGCAATTCATAAATTAGGTTATACAAAAATGACAACTGCCAAAGAGTTATTTACTATAGATAGTAAACTTCGAAAAGATCTTCATCTAACTGTTTATAAATTGAGAGAACTGTTTAACATGCCTGATGCAGGCTTCACAGCTCTGAAGGATAAAATTTTTTCAGTAGAGAATAAGTATGAAGTTAAGGCTTTACCCGTTAAAAAGCAGAAAGTTCAACATACAATGTCTGTAGATGAAGCAATAAAATTGCTTCGTAGAGATTTTTCTATACGACCTTCAACAAGAGAAATTGAAGAAAAATCTGGTCTAAGTTACACAAGAGAAACTTTAATAGAAAATACAGGTAGCCCTTCTATTATAAGCTTAGCTTTTTACCCACATAGTTATTCAAATTTTAAACAAGTTGCTGCAGCTGTTTGGGAAGCTACTAGTGGACAGGCTCCAGAAAATTTGGAAGAACTCTTTAATTCAAAATTTTTGACTAAAAATATCGGAATAAATTTATTTGATTTACGTAAACTTTATGGCAATGGAGAAGCAAGCTATGAAGAATTAAAAGCCGCAATTTATAACGATGGTTCAATTAGTCATCTTAATTATGATTCCTATTTAGATGTATTGGAAAAATTAAATCAAGGACTTAAGTCTAATCTTTATCTACTGAGTGACAGTAATGGAGTAAAGAGAGATTCTTTATTTATTCAGCATGCGGGGATTAGCCGAGAAAGAATGGAAATTATTTTAGGAAAACTAAAACTTGACTCTCTATTATCGCGCTTTGCCTTTATGCAAAGTATTGAAAATTTGTCTAATGAGAAAATTACTGCATCTGCAGCACCAAGAAATACTCAAGAATTATGTGATCTTCTTGATGACTCTCTTGCTAAAGGTTTCCGTGATCATAGTTTCTGGAGTTCTATTAACAAACAGCCTTTAATAAGATTGATTTTAGCTGCCAAGTTCGTGAAGAAAAATTGGGGTGAAGAAGTTCTTCAAAGTTTGCTGATCAATACAATTTCTACGAGTAATATTTATTCTGGATCTGAACTAAATAAAATAAATGGGATTACAGATGATTTATCAACGGCAATTGCAATGAGTCCTGAAGAGTTTTGTAAAATTTTTGAATTAAAGGATATTAAAGAGATTTTTACTATAAAATCACAAAGTAATGCTTCCTTACAAAATGTATCGGAATCAATTACAATCAAGCAGCAGCTTTTATTAAAAGCACCAGAAGCACCGGAAGATTTAATTAGATTTTTTATGGTTGCTAATAATGAAAGAGACAAAGTGTCTTTAGAACTTAGCGAGCAAAAAAGAGCAGATCTCACTGTAGTTGATATGGCAACCCAACTTTGGGGTGAGGCTATTCCTGGGGACTATTGGTTTAAGCAACTTAAAATTCTCTATCCGACAAGACCGGCTAATCTTGAAACGGTATTTGGTAGAGGTGCAGCTGTAAATTCCACTAGAACACAACAAGAAAAAGACGTTAATGCTATTTTCTTGGCAGCTTATAGAAAATTATTTCCAAAACAGTTAACTCCTGATTACAAATTGCCACCAGCATTTTGGCAAAAAATGCTTGCTAACAGGGTTTGGCCTGTGTAACCGGGGTCGTACCTCCACTTTCCACCTTAACCAAGATATTAGCCGGCTTAACTTATTATGTAGGTTATGGTGGAAAGTGGAGGTGTGACTGCTATTGGACAGAGTTTGCCATCTCTGGAATTTTATGAAAAATTTCTAGCGCATAACTACTCATATATCTCATGATCCAAGGACCTGAAATTAAATAGCTAACGATAAGGATGATTAATTTTGGAACGAAGCTTAAAGTCTGTTCACTGATTTGGGTAACTGCTTGAAATAAGCTGACAAGGATACCAACAATTAAACCAGGAATTAATATAGGCGTGCACGCTATAACTGCTGTGATTAAAGCACCATTAGTTAAATCAATAAATCCAGTAGTTTCCACTTATACCTTCATTCCCTTTTAGCCGGTTCTAAAGCTCAACACTAACCCTTCACTAAGTATGTTCCAGCCATCAATTAGGATGAAAAGTACTATCTTGAATGGTAAGGAAAGTGTAGTTGGTGGTAAGAACATCAAGCCCACTGATACTAAGGCGCTGGCAACGATCATATCAATAACAATGAACGGCAAGAAAATCATAAAACCAATTTGAAAGGCTTTTTTAAGTTCACTTAAGATGAATGCAAATATAGTTATGTGAAATGGAGTCTCTTGCATAGTTGCAGGTTTATTAATTTCTGCAAGTTTAAATGCAAGCGACAATTCTTTTTCACCAGTTTGCTTCAACATGAATGTAGTTAAAGGTCTGGTAAGTTTTTCTATAAATACTTTTTCGTCTATCTTCTGTGCAATGAAGGGTTGAATCGCTTCATCATTGATTTGTGTGAAAGTTGGTTGCATTACAACAAAAGTTAAAATTAGTGAAAGGGCAATTAAGACTTGAGTTGGTGGTAATGAACCAATACCCATTGCAGTTCTGAGCATACTAAATACAATTACGAATCTCACAAAACTAGTAGTCATTAAAAGGATAGATGGAGCAACACTTAATATAGTAAGCAAGATCAGAATTTGAATGCTCGATGATACTCCCTGGGGTCCATTTCCTAAATCCAATGAAATACCCGGCGCTGCTATTGCAGCGTGGTTAAAGAAAAGCAAAGAAAAAAGTATTAGAGCTCTCATTATTTGGTCTTGGTAAGGCCAGATTGTAGAGACGTTATAATGGCAAAATGGTTTCTAAGCAAAAACCAAGAAGAATAGTTTTTTATAGAATTGGCGCAATTGGTGACATTATTCATGGTTTACCTTTACTGAAATTAGTGAAAGATAAAAACCCTGAGGTTTCAATTGAGATTATGGTTGGCTCCAAACAAGTGGCTGACTTACTGGAAGTCGCTGCTACTTATATAGATAAAGTTTGGAGTGTCTCTCATAAAGGAGTTTTTGATAAACCTTTCTCGCGTCAAAAGCCTAACGCCACAGAAAAAGAATTATTGGAATCTATTAAAGTTCAAGCAATAGATGAATTTGTTTTTCTTCACAGCAATTTTATTAAAGCTAATTTGATTAATATGCTTTTTATTAAAGCAAAGAAATTGATTGTTTATAAGAATAAGAAAAATCTCAGCGCTACAGTGAACTACGTTAGAACTTATTGCCCGGAGTTAGAAGAGGATTTGGTTAGAGATCCATATGGAGTTTTGGATTATAGGACTTTAAGTGTGCCTAAGACTAGTGATCCGCCGCCTATGCCTTTTGTAGGTATTGTTCTAGGGGTAGGTAGTTTGCGTCCTTCCCGAGCATACCCATTAACCAAATGGTTGCAATTAATAGATGAGATTTTAGCTAAGAGTGAGTATGAGGTTTATATATTTGGTGGTCCAGATGAACTTGAATTATCCAAAGAGTTTGAAACACTTATAGAAAATCATCCGCAGAAATCTCGAGTAAAAAATCTCATTGGCAAAAATATTTTAGTTGAGCTTTCACAAATTTTATCGAAGGCGGCTAAGTTATACAGCGGCGATACTGGAATTTTGCATCTGGCTGCTGCGCTTGATGTGCCGATCGAAGCAGTATTCACCATCACTTCTGATAAACGTTTTGGACCCTTTAATCCTAATGCCAAAATTATCAAAGACAAGGATTGTCCTTGTGAGTCTCAGAAGCATAAGCTAAAACATTGCCAAAATATAGTAGAAGGCTACGCTAAGTGTGTCTGGAACTGCGGGTTTCAGCTTTAATAAGCTTTTTATTTACTAGTAAGTTACTATTAGTTTAGTGTTACCTCAAAGCGACAAAACAGAAGAGCTATTACAAAACCTACGAGAGCAGGGTTATAGAGTCACTCCGCAAAGAGAGTTGATCATAAAAATTTTCCAAGACTCAGGAGATAAGCATCTTTCTGCTGAAGATGTTTTCGAAGTATTGAAATCTAAGAATGAACAAATCAGTTTAGCTACTACTTATAGAACCTTACGTATGCTTGTCGAGATGAATATATTGCGTGAACTGGATTTTGCAGAAAGCCATAAGCATTATGAACTCCTGGATGCCAGCGCTCCACCGCATCATCACATTATTTGCTTAAACTGTAATAAGACTATTGAATTTGAAGATGAAGAAGTTAATCGCTTAGGCCAGCTTATTGCCCAGAAATATAATGTCGAGATTGTAGATATGCAATTTCAGATTTTTGGTAACTGTCTGCATGAGAGCAATGATTCAGATCGAACTCATCGCCAATAGCTTGACAAGTTATAAGGTCAAATAGTAGTCTTATTTGAATGTCTCGAATAGCTAATTTAGGTGTGAAATCAAGAATATATTCTACTCCCGGTCCTTTTAATGACCAAAATAAAATAAGAATGGGATTAAACAACCTTCCAAATGCACCCAAAATGGCTCCTGCACTTCCTAAAGGAACAGCTACCGCAAAACAAAAATAGTTTTATAAATAGAACTTACTCTACTATAACACCCTGAACCGGCGTATAAAGTCTGTCTCTAAGTCCAGGATTGGCTTCTAGAGTTCTTGAAAGATGAGCTGAAACTTTATTAGCTTCAAAAATAATTTTCTGTAAGGCAATGTACTTACCTTCTTGTTGGGCCTTAATAGCGGCATGAAGAAGCTTGTTTAATACCTCTTCTGCTTTTTTCTGCTTATCTTGCGTGAGCAACATATTCAATAGTTATTCCTAGAAAATTTCCTTGGGTGCTCATCTTAATCCCGTATTACTGCTATTAATCCCCCAAAAAGCCTAGGTGTTATACCTTAAAGGGCTTGTAAACCATTTGTGTTCAAATATTAGGCTAAAAAATTAAAATAATCGAAAGAACCTTGCTAACAATATAGTAAATATATTGTACAAAATTAGATACATATGAGAGTATATAGCCTGGTGCTTTTCCAGAGAAGGAGATGTGCCAATCGTAAAGGAAATTAGGAGAAAATTTATGAAAAAGTCAATGTTTCTAAGCCTTGCGTTATTGATTTTAGGTGTGAGCTCTGTATCAGCTGCTGATGAGCCGCGTATGCTAAGAGCACTTAATGTACAAAATGCGCATATTGAAACTGAATTAGATAGAAATACGGAATTAAGAGTTAATTTCGATTGGTTCCGTGACCACGTAGAAATCGGTGGTGCAGACGTTCGTACAAATACTTTCAATCTACCTAGAGTAGATATCAGACACAGCTTCGACTGTAAAGTACCTCTAAGAATTGGTGTGAATATGCCTCTTAGTGCTGGTGCTCAAGAGTTCGGCGGTGGCGGTGGATCTGAATTCTTAGAAAGCTCAGCTTTCGGATTCGGTAACCTTGGTATCACTTTAGAAGCTGGTATCGTGCAAACTGACAATGTTGACATTACTATGTACTTAAATCAACACATTCCGTTTGTTCACAACAACCTTTTAATCGCTCAAACTTTAAGACCACAAAATGGTGTTAACGCTTACGGTTTCCAAACAGGTTTACTTTATCAAGTTGGAATGGGCGACCATTTAATTTGGTACGGTGATGTTGGTTACAGATTTGATGTACCTGAGCTTGGCGAAGTTGAGAACTCTGTTGTTTACTACAATGAGTTAGTTCTTGGCATGGGCGACAATAATA
>CAYQSL010000057.1:0-311 GCA_964420165.1 uncultured Gammaproteobacteria bacterium
ATAATAGTAGTAGTGGCATAAAATTTAAAACTTAGCTTTCTCGTTTAAAGTGCGATAAATCAAGAAAGCTGCTCTACCTATAATTCTATCTTTCGGTAAGAGACCCCAATAATGACTATCGAAACTTTGATTACGATTATCCCCTAGAACATAGTAATAACCTTCTGGGATTTTAATTACTTTAGTGTCATACTCTGGCAAATAGTTCATGCTGTCGAAATGATAAGGCTCTTTTAAAGCTCTACCATTAATGAATACTCCTAAGTGTTTTTTGACTTGGACCTTATCGCCAGGAACCCCTACAACACTCT
>CAYQSL010000057.1:321-8331 GCA_964420165.1 uncultured Gammaproteobacteria bacterium
TGAGGTAGAAAAGGCAAGCCAGTTAATCTGGCAAATATACTAAAGGGATCATTATGAACTACGTCTTTGCCTTCAGTTGCTTCAGTAGGTGGATAGAAAATTACAATGTCTCCACGATTGAATTTGCCGCGGAATATTTTTGAGAATTTCTCAACAAAAAGCTTGTCGCCAATTTTTAAAGTTGGTTCCATGCTTTCACTAGGAATAAAGCGGAATTCACCAACACATTCACGAATAAGAATTAACAAAACTAAAACGACAACTATTTGAGCGGTAATTTCTTTTACTGCCCAAAAACGCCATTCTGGATATTTAAAATATTTAGTCCAACCTGAATCAGTTCTTTCAAGTGGTTTTTCACGCGGGTCTTTATTCCAATTAATAAGATCAGTAAATCCTTCTTTTATTCCTGAGAAAAATGCTTTGAAAATATCTATTAATTGGTTGACGAAATTCATTGATTAACTGATTTTACCTAAGAAAGCCCTTAGAATCAAATAAATATGCTTTCTTGCTTAACTAGCGAGAATTCCTCTTCTAAAGATTGCATCATTATAATCTCTTTCTTTTGTTCCAAGGCATTGCTCTAAATAGCGTTTAATCAAAGCTGGGAAATTTTCATTACGGTCTTGAGCTTTAGCTAAATATTCTAAAGATTTTGATGTGCGCTTAAGTCCAGTGAGTACTTTACCTGCTGAATGTTTACGCATTACTTCTCGGACTTGATCCACTTCACTGAATAATCTCGATCTTTGTCCTATATTGGTCCAATTAGCAACAGCGAAAAAGTTTTTATAATCAATTTGCGGTAGGTTATTCACAAGCTCAGCACTATTGTGTATTCTTACGAGTTCACCATAAGTATCTATAAAGAGTTGTAATAGTGGTTGGATTGCCATAGATTCTAATGCACCTGGTTGTGGGATTTGAGATCTAGATTTAGAAATTTTTTCCATAAACTCTTGAAATTTTTCTTTCTTAAATTGTGATTTATCCTGAGCAAAAAGAGATATTAAAGCTGTGAAGTCATTTAATCTAACAGGTGATTGTTTATCTGCCATGAGAGCGTTTAATTTAAATATAAATTCAGTTATAAAAAGTGGATTATTGAATTTAATTTCTTTAGCTATATTCCCCTTAGTTGTAAATTGACCTTCTTCATTTATATATTTTAGTTTTTTTAAAATATCTATCATAGCCTTATAGTTAGTCTTTAACTTCTCTACTTTATCTGTAGCGGCATCTGTTTTGTTTTGAAATTGTAATAAACTTTTTCCACAATAACCTTTTAAAAGCCTGTCAATTTTCTCATCTAAGTCCTTGCCTTTGACAGTATGTAAATTACTAAGCATGGTAAATAAAGTCTGATAATTTGGACTTAGAGTACTTTGTATATCTTCAGCTTGAGCATTAATATATTTACGTTCAATTTCCAGGTCTTTACCTGGATCACAGATAAAGACTACATTACCTTTAGTATCAAAACCTGCTCTACCAGCTCTGCCTGACATTTGCTTGATTTGTGATACTGTGAAATCTTCATAGTCAGGAATTACAACTGTTCTAGCTGGCATATTAATACCAGCAGCAAGAGTTGTGGTGGCGCATACAACCTTAATTAATTTTTGCTGGAAAAGTTCTTCAACTAATTTTTTAAATTCTGGTAAATGTTCGGCATGATGAGGTGCTACTCCGCGTAAAAGAAGTTGAATATATTCATTTTCTAATTCTAAAAATGGATTCTCTGCTTTGGCTTTATTAATGGCATCTTGTATGAGTCCACTTTCTGTTTTAGTTACTAAATTAAGGTTACGATTTGCTATATCAATAGCTGTTTGATCGCAACCTGCTCTGTTGAATCTAAAAAATATGACAGGCAACATGTCTTCCTGTTTTAGAATTTTAGTAAGACCCATTAGCTGTTTATCAAGCTTGGTCTCTTTGAGTTTTCTTTTTGTGGTTATAGGCTCAAATCTGATCTCGTCATCGCTATCGGCACTAGATTTATTCTTCTCTATTCTACTTATAAAAATACTCAAGGCGTGATCAAAAGAATAAAGTTCTAGTGCAGATTCCTCAGTAGCTTGTTTATTTATGCTGAAATATTTAAGTTGCACAGGTCTTTCTTCTTGAGGAACTTCTACCAATTGCATTTTAATTTGAGGACTTCCTTTACTAGCTTTTGTTTCTTTGTAAACAGTTCCATTAACCCAATCAACTATTTTTTGTGAGTTACCAATAGTGGCAGAAAGAATAATGATTTGTGAGCTCGCTGGGCTGTGCATAATACTTTGCTCCCAAACCCAGCCTCTATCAGGATCTCCCAAATAATGTCCCTCATCAAAAACTACAGTTCGATCTTTCTTTAAAGAATTACTAGTACCAGGATTATAGTATTCATCCTGACTCATTAAGTTATAAACTTCGGTAGTCATGATTTTGACTTGAGCCTGAGGATTAATTTTTCTTTCGCCTGTGATTAAACCGGCAGATTTTTTTGCAAATGCTTCTGCTGCTGCTGTAACTTTTGGTTCATTATTTAAATCAATATCTTTAAATACTTGATTCTTCCAAGATTCTTTATCACTCAGTATCTGTTTCACGATTTCTGCTTTGAACTCTTCAAGTTTTTGTTCATTGATCGCAATAAGTGGAGCGGTATAAATAAATTCACGTCCTTCGCGTAGCGCTTTCATCATGCCAGCGTAGGCAATAACTGTTTTGCCGGCACCGGTAGGAGCTGTTACTAAAACAGCATCTCCTTTTTCAACAAGATCAATTGACTTTTGTTGAAAATCTCGTAACTCAAAACCTGAAGCAGATTTGTATTTTGGAATTGCTTGAGTAGAGCTTACCACTGGAACTGCTTCATTAATAGTTTGAATTAAATTAGCCTCAGTTGAATTTGCTGCTATTAGAGGTAGCTGAATCGGACTAGTTACAGGAGTAATAATTGGTTTTGTCATCGAGATAGATAATTGTTAGAATCTTATATAGATATAGCACGACTAGCTATTATTTTAAGTCGGGGAACATTTCCCTTGTCAGTTGATATAAAGAAAGATAAGATGTCTAAGGTATATGCCAACTCAACTCTTAACTAAATATCAAGGACATAAATTACAGCCGAACCAAAGTCCTCAGTCTCAATCAATCGTAAAAGAGATTGTTAATAAATCTAAACAAATATTTCAAATTTTAAGAGAATTAAGACAAGGCTTTGACTCAACAGATTCAGGTCAAATAAAGCCTGATGTCTTAAAATCGTTGGCTAAAAAACTAGGAGATTTAAACGATGAAATTTATTTAGCCGCAGGAAGAACTCCTAAGCTTGGAATTACATCTACCAATATAAGCACTTTGAAAAATCTTCAAGCAGATACTGATCTTATGATTAGGATTGCACGAAAAGTCCTTCTTGGTAATAATTCGCTAGATGCAAGCCTCTTAAGATCAAATCTAAAAGAACTAAAGACAGCTTTCAGTACCCTGATTCCGAAGAGGGTTTCTAAAAGTAAAGCTGAGCCAGAATTAGATTTTAGATTATTAAATGAACTATTTTCTGCTTCCGAAGCTAAACAAGAAACCAAACCTTCAGGTAACTTTTTTCGTGATGTCAATTCAATTTTTAGCTTGTTGGTTATAAATGATGAATTAAGTTTAGATTCTCAACTTAAAAAAGCTAATGAATTTGCGGAATCTGCCATTAAAAATGCTCCCCAAGAAGCTTTTAAGGTGAATCGTATTGATAGAGCTAAAGAAGCACTTGAAGCGTCTCTGGAGTTTTTAGCTGCTTTACCAGAGCAAAATAAGTTAGACCTTAGTGAGTCGTATATAAATTTGGAATCGAAGCTGAAATTGTTGCAAACTAAATTAGATTCTGTTCCTAAGCAAATAATTTCACGAAGTAAGAAGAGTGAAGAAACCAAAAACTCGGTAATTAAGATTCAGTTTAATGAAGAATTAGAGCAGGCCTTTTCTGAACTTGGGGCAAAGTTTCGAGTTCATAGGAGTGATTCTGTAAATAGTTCAAAAGAATTAGCAAATTTAAGAGCTAACCTTATTAAGCTCACAGATTATTTTTTAAGAAAACCAAAAAAAGATACTGCTAAAAAAGATGTTAGAAAAACACCTTCTTCTCAACCAATCATTCAAAAGATAGCTCAAAGTCCTCAAGTAATTCGAGATAGGCTCAATAAACTTTTTCAAAAATTTATGAAGAATCTTGCTGAAGTAAAAGGAAAAGAAAGATCTAATTATGATATTCAAAGAATAGGTTTAGTGAAACAAGCTTTAAGAAAATTACAGTATTTAAGTCAGCAAAAGCCGAAAGCTCAAAATGGGAACTCGGTAAGTAAAGGAACTAGAGCCTTGAGGCAAATTCCTGGCTTAAAGTTAGGTAGATTAACTGAAAATCTTTTTTACGCATTGGGAATGGCTTTAAAAAGTGATCAAAAAACAAAAATTGAAAAGGCAATAAAACAAGAACTTACTGAGTTAAAGAAAATTGCAGCTACTTCTACTGTAAATTCTCAAATTATATTTACTAAGCTCCATGAATTATATTCAGAGTTTAATAAAAATCTTTTGAAGGTAACAACTTCATCTGGTTTTGATATTGAAAGAAGAAATCTATTAGCAGCGGCTCTTGGAAGAATACATTCTATCTCTGCTAAAACTAGGACATATACAGATGGGGACCAGAAAAAGAACTTAGATTTAGATTCTATTATGAAAGCGTTAGATTCAGCTGTAGATATGAAAGAGCGTTTTAAGATAGAAGATTTATTAAAAGGAATAGATGCAATCTGTGCGCGTGTAATCAATAAAACCAAAATTGATATAAGTTTACTAGCAGATCTAAGAATTAATCTTAAAAGTCTTGTGGCAAAGCTTAAACAATCCACAGAAAAATGGCCTGGTGTCTTTAATAAATTAATTGAAAAAATTTCAGGTTTACAAGAAATAGCTAAAAAACCTAATTTAAATCATAGAGAAGCTAGTTTCTTGAGCTATCTTGAGCAAGCTGTTTTTAAAACCCTTGAAATTTCTAAAGTTGATAAGTTGTTAGCTGCTTAATTACTTCACATTAAAATACTTAGCACTTGGATGATGAATGACTATTGCAGACGTTGAGTGCTCTGGATGTACTTGCCATTCTTCTGAAAGTTCCATGCCGTATTCATTTGGTTTAAGTAATCTGAAAAGTTGTTCCTGATCTTCTAGACGTGGGCAAGCTGGATAACCGAAACTATATCTCAAGCCATGGTAAGAACCTCTAACAAGCTTTTTCATGTCAGCGTCATCTTTATCTGCAATACCAAGTTCTTTACGAATCAAACTATGAGCATATTCTGCAAGCGCTTCTGTACTTTCCGTTGCAAGACCATAGTGATATAGATACTCATCAAAGTCACCGGCTTGATAAAGTGAGTTAACGAAGTTCGCTGTAGATTCGCCGATAGTTACTATTTGTAATGGTACTAAGTTATAACCATTGCTATCTTGCCTAAAGTAATCAGTGAGACAGAGATGGTCGCCCGATGTTTGACGTGGGAATATGAATGATTCTATTGGTTTGCGCAGGGGGATTGCTTCGTCAGGCTTTGCCTTCCTCGCAATGACGTCCTCGGGATCGTATAGATCCAATTGGTTAGGATTCTCTGCATTGATTTTGCATGGATAGTAACCATAAATAATAGTTGGTTGGAAATAATTTTTCTCTAGAGCTATTTTTTTAACTGCTTCGAGTTTAGGGTAAATCACTTTTTCTAGTTGCTCTTTGTAAGCTTCAGGGCTTTGAGTGCCTTTGCCCATGCGCCATTGACCGATTACTAAAGCATCAACGTTCATGTATTTCCAAACATCTTGCATATTGATTTCTGTTGCTTCAATAACCTTGCGTCCATAGAATGGTGCTTGAGGAATTTGTTTCTCAGTAAGTGCAGGAATCTCAGAAAGTTTTTCTGTGAAAAGAAAACAATCTTTATTCACTTCTGCAGTTTGTACATTGTCATAAGGTTCTTCCGTTTCTGGATTAAGTTGTGGGATATCTTCTGTTTGGCGTGTTTTATAAAATTCTTTTTTAATTTCTTCTAAGTTATTACCAGAACAAATCTTTTCCATAAGGCTAAGGTCGGTAAAAGCGTCGAAGCCATAGAACACAGTCCCTTTGTATACTTTGGCACAATCATCTTCCACGTATCTTCTGGTTAATGCAGAGCCACCCAGTATAACTGGAGTGCTGATACCTACATCATTCATAGCTTCAAGATTCTGTTTCATGATTACAGTAGATTTCACAAGCAAGCCTGACATACCAACTACATCAGCTTTATGTTCTTTGATCGCAGCTAGAATCGTCTCTATAGGTTGTTTGATACCTAGGTTATAAACTTTATAACCATTATTTGAAAGAATTATGTCTACTAAGTTCTTGCCGATATCATGCACATCACCTTTAACAGTAGCTAAAACTATAGAACCTTTATTAGAGCTGGAATCAGCTTTATCCATGAACTGTTCTAGATAGGCTACAGCAGTCTTCATAACTGTTGCTGATTGAAGTACAAATGGCAATTGCATTTCGCCAGATCTAAATCTTTCACCAACTACCTTCATACCATTCATGAGAAATAGATTGATGATATCTAGTGCTTTGTGACCTTTATCTAATGCCTTGCTTAAATCAAGATCAAGGTTAGTTTTATTACCATCAACAACCCGTTGTGCAAGTATTTCTTCTATCTCTAAACCTTCATAAGGATTTTTGTTATTAACATCGAAGGCTTTTACGTCTTCAACACAAGCAAGTAATTCAATTAATGGATCATATCCAGGAGCGCGTCTGTCATAAATCAAATCTTCACAGAGCTTACGCAGTTTAGGATCAATTTTAGATACAGGAATAATTTTTCTAGCACTGACAATAGCCATATCTAAGCCAGCCTGCACGCATTCATAGAGGAATACAGAATTCAATGCTGGTCTGAGTTTGGCATCTAGACCAAAACTAATATTACTAACGCCTAAGATAGTTTTTACTTCTGGATATTTTTCTTTGATAAGTTTAATGCCATTAATAGTTTCAATACCGGCTTTGCGCATCTCTTCTTCACCAGAACCAAGAGTAAAAGTTAAAGTATCGAATATTAGATCACGTGGATTTAATCCATGTTTATGAACTAGAAGGTCATAAAGTCTTGAGCCAATTTTAAACTTGCTCTCAGCTTCTTTTGCCATGCCTTGTTCATCGATAGTAAGTACTACTAGAGAAGCAGCAAATTTATTAGCTAAAGAAGCAACTTGCTCAACTCGCTTTTCACCATCTTCAAGATTGATAGAGTTGATA
This sequence comes from uncultured Gammaproteobacteria bacterium, assembly GCA_964420165.1. GTDB lineage: Bacteria > Cyanobacteriota > Vampirovibrionia > LMEP-6097 > LMEP-6097 > CAYQSL01. Next base: position 7,673 of record CAYQSL010000057.1, read on the forward strand.
ATTGGTTTGCCAGAAATATATTTAAGTGACTCTTCAAGAACTGGATACTCAGTACTATCCACCATGATTGGAATATTTACCTGAGTGTTAATTCTTTGAATTAGCTCAAGCATGTCTCTGGTTTCATCTCTACCAACATAAGCAGTACAAAGATCTAGTGCATGTGAACCTTCTTCTACTTGCTCTTTAGCAATATCAACTATTGCATCGTAATCCTCCTTGGCAAGTAGATCTCTAAATAGCTTAGAGCCATTTGCGTTAGTTCTTTCGCCAACTATAAATGGAGCGGGTTCCATTAACATTGGTACTGAGTTGTAGATACTGGAAATACTTTCGAAGCTTTCCGTGAATTTAGTTGCGTCTTTAATAGAACTTAGTCGGGAAGAGACTTTAGGCTTGTTGCTTTCTAGCTGATTAATTTTCTCTGCAAGCTGCCTAATATGTTCGTAGCTAGTACCACAACAACCACCAACTATATTTACGCCATAGTCTTCGACGAATTTACTCAGGTCTTCGGCAAAGCCCTCTGGTGCAAGTGGGAAATGTGCATGACCTCCAATATTCTCTGGAATCCCTGCATTAGGTAAACAGCTAATCATGAAAGGACTATTCTCACTGAGGTAACGAATATATTCCTTCATCTCTTTTGGTCCTGTTGC
>CAYQSL010000058.1:0-8208 GCA_964420165.1 uncultured Gammaproteobacteria bacterium
GTCACCGAAAATAGCATCGCCAATATTAAGTTCATCAGAAGCTGTTGGAGATGAACCATTAACGTCAGTACCCAAGAAGATATTATTACTTCCAGTAGTCATGCCATGTCCTGCAAGGTCACCGATGGCAATGTTGTTAGAGCCATTGTTTAAATCAAAGAGTGCTCTATAGCCAAAAGCAGTGTTACCATTGCCAAAAGTTAAGTTGGTTAGTGTGTTGATACCAACACCTGTGTTGTACTCACCACTTATATTACTTAGTCCTGAGCCATTACCTAAGAATATATTAGAAGTTTTATCAGAGATTGCATCATTGAGAGCATCTAAGAATGCACCACCATTTGTTAATAGTGTGCTAGCAGAAACCCAATCAGCAAGACCGTTACTGTCAAGTGATATGAGTACTTTGTTAGCAGCAGGTGCACCTGCTCTCATTGTAAGGCGCCCATTAATGTCTAGTTTTGAGGTAGGTGCAGTTGTTCCAATACCGACATTGCCATCAGAGATGATACGAAGAGCTTCGGTGCCTGCGGTACTTAATCCGAGCTCGTCTGGACCAGCTCTGAACATGCCGGTATTGGTGTCTGCGTCAAAAGCGAATGAAGGGGCTGGGGCTGTTCCATTATCCGCTAAAATTGTTTTGTTAGTGAAGGTCTCTGTGTTTGCAAGAGTTGCAAGAGTACCTGTTAAAGGCAATACTACATTGGTTGCACCTGTAGCATTGAAAGTAATGTCGTTGCCATTGAATACTATATCGTTAGCGCCAAAAGTCATTGTGCCACCATTGTTAGATACACCAGTACCACCTCTTACAGCAGCCAGTATTCCAACATCGATATTGTTTGCATTTAAATGGGTTAATTCTAAGCCATTGCCTGAGAATGAACCACCATTAAAGTAGTTAGAGTTAATAGTAGGAGCAGTTAAAGCTGAATGAATAACTGCGTTGTCTACGATTAAAGTTGAAGCGTTGATAGTGTCACCAACTAATAAATCATTGCCAATAGTTAATGAATCAGCAATACTGCCATTGTTATTGATCGTTAGGCTATCACCAATGAAATTATCACCATTGTACGTATCAGAATAAACATTAGCAAAGCGTTTTGCTGAAGAACCTAGATCGTACGTAGAGTCTGCATCCGGACCTACATTGCCGGCAACTTGTAATTTGAAATCAGCTGGATTTTCCACTGCGATACCTATATTTCCAGAGCTCAAATCACCAAAAATTGCATTGCCAATGTTCAACTCGCTTGAGGCAGTTGGGGAAGAACCGTTTGTATCATTGCCAATGAATATATTGTTGTTGCCGGCAGTTTGACCGCGACCTGCAAGGTCACCAATAGCTATGTTGTTATAGCCATTGTTTAGATTGTAGAGAGATCTATAACCAAAAGCAGTGTTACCATTGCCAAAAGTTAGATTAGTAAGAGAATTGATACCAATACCAGTGTTGAATTCACCACTGATATTACTTAAGCCAGAACCATTGCCTAGGAATAAGTTAGAAGTTTTGTCTGAAATGGCGTCATTGAGAGCATCAAGGAAAGCGCCGCCATTGTTAAGTATGTAGCTAATGTCTCTCCATTGAGCAAGACCATTGCTATCTACTGAAGCTAAAACGTAATCTTTAGAAGGGTTGCCACCTTGAATTCTAACTGTGCCGTTAATGTCAAATTTAGCTGCAGGTGCATTAGTACCAAGTCCTAATCTGTTATTAGCTCTATCCCAGAATAATTGAGCATTGTTTTGAGAAACTACGCCTTGAGCATTTGAGAATAAAATTGAACCGTTTGTGAAGTCACCGTCGAAAGTATCACCGTTAACAGTTCCTGCATTTACGTTTCCTGAAACGTTTGCTGTTGTGAAGTTAGCAGTGTTGCCATTTACTTGACCTGTCGCCAAAACATTTGCTGCATCTACATTGCCAGTAAATACTGCATAAGTACCGTTAACGTTAGTGCTAGACAGTAATCTGCCTACAGAAGCGATTCCTCCAATTGTTGCGTCGCCAGAAATATCTAGTGATGCACCATTAATATTTGCAGTGGTAAGAATTTTGTTGGCTCTAAGGGTTTGATTAATAGTAGCGTTGTCGCCGATTAAAGTTGCGCCGTTGATTGTGCCGCTAGCTGTAAAGTTAGTAGAGTAAATATCTCCATCCGCTTCAATGTCATCTGCAACCAATAAATCATCATTGCCATCAGCGAAGTCTAAAGTACCATCACCAACTTCTAAACTTGCATCAGGATTCTCTACTCCAAGACCAAATCTATTAGTGTCTAATTTACCAAAGAAAGCATTGCCAATATTTAATTCATTAGAAGCAGTTGGGGAAGAACCATTGGTGTCATTGCCAAGGAATATATTGTTATCGCCGGCAGTTTGACCGTGACCTGCAAGATCACCGATTGCGATGTTGTTATTGCCATTATTGAAGTCATAAAGTGCTCTGTAACCATAAGCAGTATTGCCATTACCAGTAGTTAAGTTAGTAAGAGCATTGATACCAACGCCGGTATTGTATTCACCAGTGCTGCTTAAACCTGATCCATTACCTAAGAATATATTAGAAGTTTTGTCTGAGATAGCGTCATTAAGAGCATCTAGGAAAGCTCCACCATTATTAAGGATATAACTAATGTCTCTCCACTGAGCCAGACCGTTACCATCAACAGATGCTAAAACGTAATCTTTAACTGGGTTGCCACCTTGTACTCTAAGTGTGCCATTGATATCAAGTTTAGCTGCTGGAGCGTTAGTGCCAAGACCTAATCTGTTATTAGTTCTATCCCAGAAGAATTGAGAATTGTTTTGCGAAAGAATTCCGGCAGCATTAGAGAATAGAACAGAACCATTTGTGAAATCGCCATCAAAAGTATCACCATTAACTGTGCCAATGTTTGCATTAATAAAGTTAGCTGTACTGCCATTTACTTGACCTGCAGCTAAAACGTTAGCTGCATCTACGTTGCCTGTGAATACTGCGTAACTACCGTTAACATTAGTATTTGAGAGTAATTTACCAACTGTTGCTCTGCCGGAAATATTTAATGCAGCACCATTCATAGTACCGCTTGCTAAAACTTTAGAAGAATAAATTGATCCATCAACTTCGGCATCACCAGCAACAAGAAGATCTAAATTACCATCGATATAAGTTGGTACGCCGCCACCAACATCTAATGTAGCACTTGGATTAGCATGATCAATTGCGATCCAACCATTAGAAAGCTTTCCGTAAATAGTGTTGCCAATATTCATTTGGTCTGATAGTTGACCATTCTCTATATTAACTCCATGACCGATTGCAATATTTCTAGAACCAGTAGTGATCGTTGAACCAGCTCTATAGCCTAATGCTAGATTGCCATTACCCGTAGTGCCATTAAATAATGCTGAGTGACCGAAAGCTACGTTCTCATCACCATTTGCATTATTGTATAGAGACTTATAGCCGAATGCTGCATTTCTACTACCAGTAGTTACGCTGTAAAGTGAATCTATACCAGAAGAGGTATTTTCAAATGCAGTAGTCTTGAATAGTCCAGAACCATTGCCAATTAATAAGTTGCCATTTCTGTCACTAATAACGTCATCAAAGGCATTGATTGAAACTCCACCGTTAGTGATAGCTCCTTCAACTCCAACCCACGCGCCATTACCTACTGCATCGCTAACAAATAATTTAGTTGCACCTTGGTGACCATCACTGATTCTTACAGTGTCGTTAAATCTTGCACCGTTGATAAATAGAGCATTGCCATTTACTGTTGGTGAGCTGATTGCAGGGCTTAATATGGTTTTATTACGGAAAGTTTCAACACCGTTAAGAGTTGCTAAAGTCCCATTTATAGGAAGTACTACGTTAGTAGCTCCAGTTGCGTTGAAAGTGATGTCGTTGCCGTTGAATACTATGTCGTTAGCACCGAAAGTCATGCTTCCACCATTATTGTCTACTCCAGTACCACCATAAGTAGAAGAAAGTACTCCGTGTGATATTGCTGAAGCGTTTAAGTTGTAAAGTCCAGCACCATTACCAGAGAAATTGTTTGATGAAATAGTTTGAGCATGTAGCTCTCCATTTACATCTAATTTGTAATTAGGATTGATAGTACCTATACCGACGTTGCCTGTTGTTGAACCACCATTGCTAGCACTTACAAATAAGGTTGCTGCATTACTGTTGAAGCCAATTGCAAGTGTATTGTCTTGAATACTTCTTAATCTGTCGGTTATGGAATTTCCTTTACCCATAACGATGGAAGAATCACCATTAGCAGATAAATATTTACCGATCGCTACACTGTAGTCACCGTTTGCATCTAATGAATTACCAATAGTAATTGCTCCAACTCCTGGAGCTGTTGAACTGGTACCCAGTGCAAATATATTTCCCCATATCATATTTCCATTGGCATCAGATATCATAACTTTGTCTACGCCTTTACCATCAAGGTACTTAATTGGTGAGACAAAAGTAATATTTGTCATGGTTTTGTTGCTTACAATTTGTTGTTTGTCAGTGATTACGATCTTGTCGTTAACATCAGTTTCAGTCACTTGCCCACTAGGTGTTGAAACAAGTTTTCTTCTTACTCCATTGCTGGTAATGTAGAAACCACTACCATCAAACTCGATTGCACCCTCTTGTGCTTCTGTCGTTAACACTCCAGCTCCCAATTTCAAGCTTGGCGTTGTTGTTGTTCCAGCAGCTATGTCTACAAATGCGGTTGGGTTAGTTAAACCAACTCCCAATTTACCTTCAGAAGTAAACTTGAAAACATCCCCACTGAGATTTCCAAATGAAAGTCCAGCAGTATTGTCCTCTGGGTGATAACCAAATATAGCTTTTTGCAGATCATCAATACCAAACTCAAGTCTGGAAACTATATCACCGAGACCGTCTGCAATACCACCGCCACTGATATTAGCTCCCTTGCCAGGACTACGTTTAACATCAACTCTTCTTTTAGCGATAGGAATGCTTACTAAATATTTACCATCATCAGTCTTACTAACTTGGGTGTTGATTTTAGTCTTAGGTACAGCTTCAAAGCTAATATTGTTTAAAATATATTTTAGTTGACAATCAGCAAAATTATTTGAGTCACATTCTGCGTTATTGAGCTCAGGAATAGTTGTTACTGTCTGAGTCGTAATTTCTCTTGCTTCGATTTCATGTTTATAAGTGTTAACTAAATTACCTTGATTGTCATAAACATCAAAAAATACTTGTTTGTAATCTATTGGGAATACACCAACGCTAGCTTCTGTTGAAAGATTTACTGCAGATTTTTTGTTATAAACAGTTGGTCTTACCGTGCTCAAGAAAACTTTATTGCCTTGAGGGTCATATTCATAAAGATCTATTTTAATAGAAGTAGGGTAGCTGCCTTTTAGAACTAGAGTACTTGCATCTATTCTGAATCTGATTGAAGACTTGTCTTTATTACCAAAATCAAGGATTTGATCTTTCTCATGTAAGTACATCCCTAGATCTGGATTTAAGCCTGAAACCAAAGTCATTGGTATGTAGCTTCCTTTGCTAGAACTTATACCTAATGAGTCTTCAGAATCGTCAGTAATTTCCTCTTCGCTAAAAGTTGACGCAGCCTTTTTACCAAGTGGGTCTACGAAATCCATACTGGAAGCGGCTTTCACGCCCTGGATTTGGCCCAGCTGACCTGCAATTAAAAATGCTATTAGAATTAGTTTCTTGAGTCTATTCATTAATTGGATACTTATCCAGAGAAACCGTTACTCTAAGAACACTCGGTTGGGGCAAGAACCAAGCTTATTGACCAAAAGACCGAATAATTTTGCCAATTTCCTTAAGAAACTAGTACTTTGTGACTAGGTATAAACCCTAAAAGGTTGAATTGGCTCAGCTCAATGGTTTAGGCGGATTTGTTTAAGCCCTTGTGAGCGACTGTTATTGAAGGTTATTCATATATATAGAAGCGTTAATCTAATAAGAGCCTTTAAAACCCTGGAATAATCTTTATTTTTCTTTGAGAATGTTTTTGTATTTAATTCAATACTCTTTGCTAGAATCTATTATCCGGTGACCTGAACGCCGTTTCTAAATCTGCAATCAAAGAATTTTCTCTGAAAGCAGCTCTAGAAAAGAGTTTTGGGAAGTAGTCTGAAAACTGCATATTTAGATATAGCTAGGTCAATCAAAACAGCTTAAACAATTTTAAGATTGCTTGAGCACCATTGCATTTAATGTCAAAGAAAAAAAGCTACTAAGCGCGTATGGCGGATACCTAGGTAATAGCAGCCGATGAAGGACGTACTAATCTACGATAAGCTTCGGGGAGCCGATAAGGGGCTCAGATCCGAAGGTTTCCGAATGGGGCAACCCAGTGGAAGTTACATTCCACTACTCCTGTCTGAACACATAGGGCAGGTAGAGGTAAGCCAGTGAACTGAAACATCTTAGTAACTGGAGGAAAGGAAAACAAATCAGTGATTCCCCTAGTAGCGGCGAGCGAACGGGGAACAGCCCAAACCACATTTGTGGGGTTGTAGGACCATAACATGGGATTCTGTGTATTTAACTGAATAGAGTTGGAAAGCTCAGCCAAAGACGGTGATAGCCCGGTAAGTGAAAAGTAGACAGACCCTATTGGCACCTGAGTAGTGCGGGACACGTGAAATCCCGTATGAATCTAGCAGGACCATCTTGCTAAGGCTAAACACTGCTATTAACCGATAGCGAACGAGTACAGTGATGGAAAGGTGAAAAGAACCCCTAGCGGGGAGTGAAATAGAATATGAAACCGTATGCGTACAAGCGATCAAAGCACTATTCATAGTGTTATGGTATGCCTGTTGAAGAATGAGCCGGCGAGTTACTTTAAGTGGTAGGTTAATCGGTCACACGAGGAGCCAAAGAGAAATCGAGTCTGATAAGGGCGTTAATCACTTGAAGTAGACACGAACCCTGGTGATCTAACCATGGCCAGGTTGAAGCGCGAGTAACATCGCGTGGAGGACCGAACCGACCAATGTTGAAAAATTGGCGGATGAGTTGTGGTTAGCGGAGAAATTCCAATCGAACTGGGAGCTAGCTTGTTCTCCCTGAAATGTATTGAGGTACAGCGTCTAGTAAAAATTTATCGGGGGTAGAGCACTATTTCGATGCGGGCTGGGATAACCGGTACCAAATCGAGCTAAACTCCGAATACCGATAACATGTTTCTAGGCAGTGAGTCTACGAGAGATAAGTTCCGTGGACGAGAGAGAAAGAGCTCAGACCGTCGTCTAAGGTCCCCAAGTTATAATTAAGTGATTAAGGAGGTGAAACTACTGAGACAACCAGGAGGTTGGCTTAGAAGCAGCCATCCCTTGAAAGAGTGCGTAATAGCTCACTGGTCAAGTGGTTTTGCGCCAAAGATTCACGGGGCTAAATTATACACCGAAGACACGGGTTTATAGCGTTAAGCTATGAGCGGTAAGGGAGCGTTCTGTAAGCCGTTGAAGTATGACTGTAAAGACATATGGAGGTATCAGAAGTGAGAATGTCGGCATAAGTAGCGAAAAGAGGAGTGAGAATCTCCTCCACCGAAATCCTAAGGGTTCCCACGTCATGTTCGTCATCGTGGGGTTAGTCTGGACCTAAGGTGAGGCCGAAAGGCGTAGTCGATGGAGAGCAGGTTGATATTCCTGCACTAGTTTATAATCGTTATTATCAAAGTCAGGACGCAGAAGGTTAAGTTGTGGGGATTATTGGATTTCCCTCCAAGTGTGTAGATAGAGTTTGTAGGCAAATCCGCAAACTTGATTAATTGAGGCACTACGGTAAAGATCTACGGATCTGATACAACTGACACCACGCTGACAAGAAAATTGGCGTTGAGAGATTATGAATTACCAGTACCCTAAACCGACACAGGTAGGAAGGCAGAGAATGCTAAGGTGCGCGAGATAATCCTCTGTAAGGAACTCGGCAAAATGCTTCCGTAACTTCGGGAGAAGGAAGGCCATTTTGGATATAAAGGTTCGCCCGGAAAGTCTGAGATGGTGACACAAACCAGTCCCAAGCAACTGTTTACCAAAAACACAGCTCTGTGCAAAGTCGCAAGACGAAGTATACAGGGTGACGCCTGCCCGGTGCTGGAAGGTTAAGTGGAGAGGTTAGCCGCAAGGCGAAGCTTTGAAATCAAGCCCCAGTGAACGGCGGCCGTAACTATAACG
>CAYQSL010000059.1:0-8137 GCA_964420165.1 uncultured Gammaproteobacteria bacterium
TTCAAAAACACTTTGTGCAAAGTAAACAGATCTATGCTTCCCTCCTGTGCATTTGAACGCAAAAGTGAGAGTTGCAGAGTCATCACGATTTTTGTTACCAACAAAATCAGAAATGAAATCTTCTATGAGTTTAATGACTCTAGTTAACCTACCTTGTGTTCCTGGATCTTTCTCAAAGAATTCTATTATTTTGGTTTCTAAGCCATGGAATTCTTTTAGTTCTGGAATCCAAAATGGATTTGCGAGGTCCCGTAAGCTAAAAAGGAAATCATGATGCGGTGCCGCTTCACCGATTTCTTCATAAAATTTATGTCCATAAGAGATAATGCGAATTTTCATTTATAGCTTTACTCTTTTATCATACGCTAATAATGGCTTTGCGTCTGTCATGCTATATTATATTGCTGATATTATGTCGGTGAATATATTTGATGCTAAAACAGGTAAGAAATTATTTAAAGCTGCTCAGGCTTTTTCTCGGGAAGCTAACTCTAATCAACATACTGAATCAAGGCATGATAAATCATTTGGTAAAGCACTAAAAAGTACTATTGGATCAAATAGAGGTTTATCAGAGCTTGGTGAAAATTTAGCAAAAAGATATCTTTATGTAAACAGATTTTCTGGACAAGAACCTAAATTAGAAGCTTATAAAAACGAGTCAAGTAAAAATCAACTTAGAAAATTATTAGAAACAGCTTTTGCTTTCTTTGGCAAGCAAGAGAGAGTAGTTGTTAGTTCTGAAAGAAAATCTAAGATCGCTTCAGCTATTTTTCAAATTGGCGAAGGTTTTGCAAAAGAAGTTGAGAAATATAGAAAAGGTGCTCTTGATATTTTTACACGCATTAAAAACAGAATCAGTGCTCAAAAAGATGCTGGCTCTGCAGATGTACTAGAAGCTTTTGCAATGAATCCAGTTAAGAGAGCCAGTGATACTATTTATGGCAAAACAAATATTAGTCCTAATACAAATACCGCTCTTGCAGCTTTAGAAAATCCATTATTGGATTATGGTACAGAACCTCAATACAGCAAGATCAAGCCTGAACACATTATTCCGGCTCTCACAGAAGCATGTGCAAGATCAAAAGCTCAAATTGATAAAATTCTCAAACTGCTAGAAGCAGATCCTAGTGAGGATAATAAAAACATGACATTCGAAAATACCTTGGTTGCGCTATCTGAGGCTGAAGCAATCTTTGAAGATGCAGCTCAAATTTTTGGTCATATTGAGTCAGTAAATAATACAGAAGATTTAAGGGCTATTAGAAAAGATGCTAAGAAGATTATTAGTGATTTTTCAAGCTATCTTGGTAATAATGATGAATTAACAGAACTTAAAAAAAGATACCTCGCTACAGCGGGGGCTCAATTAGAGAAGGGTCCAAGAGCTAAATACATTAAAGATCTTGTTTTGAATTTGAAGCTTAGTGGTGCGGAGCTTAAAGCTAATGACAAAACGATATTCAATAAACTCAACGAGGAATTATCACAACTGGGAAGTGAATTTAAAGATCATGTTATGGATTCAAGGCAGGATATTTTATTTCAAGCAAATGAACAAGATCAATTAGCTGGTTTAACAAAAGATGATCTTGAAAATTTAAATAAAAATGCTGAAAACATTAGAGATAAATTAATTGAACAATTAGTTAAAAATGATTCAAGTGGCTTATTTAAAGATAATCGAGAAGCCGCTGAACAAGAAGCTTTTAGAAGGATTCCGGAAGGATCATATTTAATTTCTGGTGATCATTCAATTTTCTTAGCTGTGATGATGAGATTAGACAGTTCAGTAATAAGAAAACGACTTTATATGCTTATGCAGGAAATAGCTGGTCCAAATGCAAATAGAGGCTTGCTTGATATATATAATGGTACAAAAAATGCTGAGTTAGACAATACTGAAATATCTAATAGAATTTTTGCAATTAGGCAAGAGAAAGCTAAATTACTTGGATATAATAATCACGCTCAAGTTTCGACTGCAACTAAGATGGCAGCGAGTCCTGAAAGAGTAATTAAGTTTCATCAAGAGATTTTTGATGCTGTAAAACCTCTTGCTCAAAAGGACTATAGTGAGCTTCTAGCGTTCCAACAAGAAATTAATTACCAGAATAGTGAAAACAATTCTAATGAAGTTTACCCTTGGGATATAGACTATCTTGATGAGAAAATCAAAAAAAGTGATTATGGTATTGATGATAGTGATATAAAACCTTACTTTGAATATAAGCAAACCCTAAAAGGTATGTTAGCTTGTGCCGCTAAGTTATTTAATATTCGCTTCATTGAAAAGCCTGAAGCAGATGCTCTTGCACAAAATATAGGCGGAGTGGTTTATGAAGTTATTGACAATAAAACAGGAAAAAAATTAGGCAATTTCCTAGTAGATCCTTTTGCTAGAGCTAATACTAAAAATCCAGGTGCACGTGCTATTACAATACGTAGTGGCTATACAAAACAAGATGGTTCAAAAGTACTACCAATGGTTAATCTTGTTTGTAACTTCAACCCTCCAAGTGAAAATAGACCTAGTTTATTAACTCATGATGAGGTTACCACTATGTTTCATGAGTTTGGACATGGACTTCATGACTTACTCTCTGAAGCTGAAATAAAAGACCAATCTGGTACTAATACTAAATGGGACTTTGTTGAATTGCCAAGTCAATTGATGGAGAACTTTGCTTTTGATAAAGACATTCTTCAAAGCTTTGCTCGTAATCAGAGCGGAGAAATTATTCCTGATGATCTAATTGAGAAAATGAATGCTGCTGCAAAGTTTAGAGCAGGCTCAGATACTTACAGGCAAATATCTCTAGGCATGGCTGATATGGCACTTTATAATCAATCAAATAAATCTGCAGCAAAAACACCAATTGAGATATTTACAGAAGTATTTGATAGAAATCGTATTGGACCAAAAGTAAAAGAGCAAATGACTTTATCTAATAGATTCCATCATATTTTTTCTGGAGGATATAGTGCTGGATATTACAGTTACCTCTGGTCAAAAGTATTAGATGCGATTGCTTATAATGAATTCACTAAAGGTGGAGGTTCTACTTTGAAACCAGAAGTTGGTCAGAGATATAGAAAAACTATTCTTGCAGTTGGTAGTTCGGAAGAAGAAGCCAAATCATTTGAAAACTTCACTGGCACTAGAGAGCTGGATATCAAACCTCTGCTTGGAAGAATTGGGGCGCTGGCGGCTTAGCACTTAGCTTGCTATTAAATTCAAAGCAGCATAAGTACTAGCAGCGATAGAGTCCTTAGTCTCTTCACGCGCTTTGAAATAGTCTTTGGCTTTCTCTACTGGAACTAGTTCTAAGCCATCAATAATTCCGCCATCACATTTGCGATTGATTTTTACTACGCCAGTGTCGGTATCAAGCTCTGCGCCGTTTGCGTCTATAAGTTTATTGATGTCTTCTTCTTGTAAATTTGCTGAATAAAAATCATAGATCAATGAAGTGTTTCCGGCTGCCGCTGAAACGTTTTGAGCAAGGAGTTTTGCACCTAGTCTTTCATTATCTTTTTCTTCGATACCAAGTTCATGTGCCGCAGTTAAAGCTGCTGCCTTAGATGAGCTGCCGATCTCTTCATCAATTTTCAGATTGTATGCTCTTCCAGGGAATTCAAAAGTTTGTCCAAGTTTCCATTTGTCTTTAAGAGGTGCACGGTTAGCACGATTGATAACTAAGTATTTGCCTTGAGGTACGTTGAATTTATTTGAACTAGAGCTAGCAAAGAATGACCAAATCTTACGCGGTATATAAGTCACATATCCCCATAAGCCTTTTCCCATGCTTTTCCCGCCAGCGATATCTACTTGAGGAATTAATATTGATACTCTCGGTGCATCGATATAGTTCCAGCCTGTTGGTGTGACTGGAGCTTCAAGTGTGGAAGTTTTAGCATGCAAGCCTTTAAGAGCTTCACCTGAAGCGGTTTTTACATTATGATTTGGAAATAATGTGCTAGATGCCTCATGCTGAGAGCCTGGCCATTGAGGTGGCTGTACATTCGTACTTGGCTTGAGTATCTGTATTGACATTTAGTTGAATATAATATCCTGTGTTAAGGCGCAAAAGCAAGGGTTTTTAAAAGATTTTGAACTTGTAGCCAAGAAAACAAGCAACTAAGCAAGCTACAACTGAAATAACTGCGTAAAATCCCATTTCAAAAACTTTGCCAGCTTTCATTCCTTGCAAGAGTTCTAAGCTAAAAGCGCTGAAGGTAGTCAGTGCACCAAGGAAACCAGTGTTCACTAAGTGAAGGTAATGCGGTGGCGTTGACTGCGAGAATTTTTGATAACTAAGTCCAATTAGAAATGAACCAACGATATTTACTATAAAAACTGGAAAGGGTAGTGCAAGCACTGCAAAGTATCTGAGTAGTGCTCCCGTTGAAGCTCCAATAATTATTGCGATGCAGTCTAAAAAAATCTGTGGCATTGATAAAATTCTAGCAGGGGACATCGTGGACAAGGTTAACAACAGAGCCTTAGGGCAAATTAAAGAAGATTATGCATGTGAATATTTAGTGAGTTTAGGATATAAAATCCTAGAGCGCAATTGGCATTGGTCTAATCGGGGTGAGATTGATATTATCGCTGTTGATCCAAATCGTTTCGGTGAAGAGTATTTGATTTTTGTGGAAGTGAAATTTAGAAATGAATCAATGCTTATGAGTTTGCAAGCGGTTAATCAGAAAAAAATTTCTCAATTAAAATTACTTGCCAAAGCATTTTTACAAAGCAGAAAACTTCTGCAAAGCAAGGTCAATATCAGCTTCGACTTCATTGCAATTCATGGCAAAGAAATCGAACATATAAAAAATATTGTTGATTAAAAAACTCTTTGGGTATACTCCTAGGCTAAACGATCGATTTTCCGTTTAGATAATTGTCTCCGGTGCTTTGTATATGAGGATTTAATCTGCTGTTAAAGCACAATTGCTCAAATTCATATGAGGGGATATGGGATAATTTAAACCAACCAATGAAAAAAACTTTTTCATTACTTCTAATAGTTCTGATTTCTTTTTGCCAGGTGGCAAAAGCAAATAATCGCGTTACAAAACTTGAACTTAGAGTAGACGGAATCCAAAATCAATTAAAAGATTTGAAATCTAGAATTGAAAGTTATGAAACAACTCAAGATCCAACTTTATTAAAAGTAATTTTTAGAGAACAAAAAACTCTTCTCAACAGAACTACTAACAATTATAGAAAATATAAAAAAATCTTAGGTACAGATTTAGCTGCGGAATTAAAAGAGACGCGTAACCTTCTTCTTGAAGCTAGAAGAAACTACTTAAATTCACTTAAACAAACTCAACAAGGTTCTATTACTGAGTTCCAAACTAATCCTAGTTATTGGGATGTCTATAATTCACTTGCAAGTGATTTAGATAAATTGAATCGTGCCGTTGATGAGATTGAATTTGCAGGTTTGATTAGTTCTACTACGTCAGGTGTCTATGGCAAAGTTTATTTAATTTCTGGGAATTGCATGCCAACAATTTCAGAAAATTCTGATTGCAGTACTGTAACCACTTCTACTCAGGTAGTGATTCGCAAGCCTATTAAATATGGCGACTTAAATTCTGAAAATAGTTCTGAAGTAGTGGGCAAAACTTTGGCTAATGAGCAAGGATCATTCTTCATTGCTTTAGAGCCAGGCTCATATAGTGTGCTTGCTTTAGATGGTGAGACTGAGTATTGTAATAGTATCGATGGCGATGGTTATGCATGTTTGGTTGAAGTGAAAGAGTCTGAACCAAGTGAATTTGATATCAATATCGATAAAGCTGTCTATTAATCCGAAGCTCAAAAATTAAGTTTTTTACGATTATTAAGGCTTTCTGTCAAATCTTTAGTTCTTAATACGTTGTTAATATAAGGTCGGAATGACTTGAATAGATCATGTTTAAAACCAAGGTTATTAATAGAGATAGGGACTTGTTGATTAACTTTTATTTACTGCTGGCGACTATTTTACTTTTAGGGATGGGCGGTGTTAACCAGAATGCTGTGCTCTTTCCAGAGAATGTTTGCCAGATTAGTTCTTATGATAGTTTAGACGACTGAACCAGATTCAAAAGCTCCCAGATGCTAGGTTCAACTCATTAAGTCGGTGAATTTCTTGAATAGGTAGTCACTATCATGTGGTCCCGGGCTTGCTTCTGGGTGATATTGGACTGAGAAAACATTGTTTCTGCTTTTGAGTTTGATACCAGCGATAGTATCGTCATTAATATTTAAATGAGTGATTTCAATATTCTCTGGTAATGAATCTTTGCTAACAGCAAAGCCATGATTGTGAGAAGCGATTTCAATTTTGCTGGTTTCTAAATTCTTGATCGGTTGATTTGCACCACGGTGACCAAATTTAAGTTTGAAGGTTGAGCCACCACTTGCAAGAGAAAGAATTTGGTGCCCAAGGCAGATTCCAAATATTGGTTTGTGGAATTTCTCTACTAAAGTTTTAACGGTATCAATTGCATAGCCAACTGCCGCTGGATCTCCAGGTCCATTACTGAGAAAAACTCCATCTGGGCTTTGTTCTAAAATGTACTCTGCAGGAGTACTTGCCGGGACTACTTCAACATCACATCCGGAGTTAATTAATTTATTGATGATGTTTTGTTTGATGCCGAAATCAAAAGCAATGACTTTGAATCTTTTGGAATTGCTAAGGTCTTTTTTGCCATCACTTGCATAGGCATCTGATCCAGTAGATTCACCTTTGTATTTTTTCTCACAAGTTACAGTTGAACTTAAATCCAAGCCATCCATCGAAGGATATTGTTTTAATTTTTCCATTAAAGTTTTTGAGTCAGTATCATCACAAGAAATTACAGCTTTCATGGCACCCTTATCTCTAATGTGCTTGGTAAGAGCTCTGGTATCTATATTGCAAATGCCAGTTATATTGTGTTTCTTTAGAAATTCATCAAGGCTTTCATCAGCACGAAAATTACTAGTAATAGGGCTGTTGTTTTTGATCACTATGCCTTTAGCAAAGCTGCGCTCTGAAATGCTTGACTCATAGTCTTGAGAATTACAACCATAGTTGCCGATCTCTGGGTAAGTAAAAGTGATAATTTGTTCTGCATAACTTGGATCAGTAATGACTTCTTGATAGCCAGTCATTCCTGTATTAAAAACTATTTCACCGAAGCTGGTTTTCTTAGCTCCTAAAGCTTCTCCAGTAAATTCTCTGCCGTCTTCTAGTACTAGTTTGGCTTGTTGTTGCATCAATTCAAGATTTTATCATGTTAAGAGCGATTTCTCTCAATGCTTCTGATAATCTGCTCTTGATGAATATTAGTAACAGCTTCGACTTTGCCAATATTGGATTTTGGCACAATGAATTTATTAATACCACGGTCATTCTTTTTATCGTATTTAAAGGATTTGAGCATGTCTTGAGTAGAGATGTCTTTTGGAATTTTATATTCCAAGCCAAGTCTCTTCATTAGGTCCAAAACTTCTTGAGTTTGATTAGGTTTGAAATAATGTAACTCTTCTGCCATATAACAAGCACAGGCAATACCGATAGCTACAGCTTCACCATGAGAGAATCTTTGGTACTTAGTTATTTCTTCAAGAGCATGCGCGTAAGTATGACCAAGGTTGAGATGCGCTCTGATACCTTGTTCGGTCTCATCTTCAGAGACAATGCCAGCTTTAATTACCAGGCAGTGATTAATAACTTGGTTGAGCGTTTCAGGATCTTTTTCTAAAATATCATCGACATGCGCGCAAATAAAATCAAAGAAAGAATCTCCCAATTCCTCATCCCATTTAGCTCCTAGAAGAGTGTATTTAACTAACTCGCCTAGTCCGCTTTTGAATTCTTTATTAGGTAGAGTTCTTAAATTGTTTACATCAATATGTACCATGTGTGGTTGATAGAATGAACCAATTAAATTTTTGCCTTCTGGAACATTGATACCGGTTTTTCCGCCGACTGATGAATCAATCATTGAAAGTAAGGTTGTAGGTATTTGTATAAAATGAATTCCGCGATAATAGGTCGAAGCTGCAAAACCAGTAATGTCTCCAACAACTCCGCCACCTAAAGCCACTACTGTATCTTTACGGTTGAAGTTTAAACTAAGTAGT
>CAYQSL010000060.1:0-8115 GCA_964420165.1 uncultured Gammaproteobacteria bacterium
TTGCGTAACTATCCAAAAGGAATTTTAGTAGTTTCACATGATCGTCGTTTTTTAAATGCAGTAGTTACTGAGATTGCAGAATTAGAGCGCGGAGTTCTAACTATGTACTCTGGAAATTACGATCAGTATGTTGAGCAAAGAACTTTAATGCGTGAGAATTTAACTGCCGCAGCAGAACGTCAACAAAAAAGCATGGCAAAGCAAATGGCTTTCGTAGACCGCTTTAGAGCGAGTGCTACTAAAAGTACTCAAGCAAAGAGTCGCGAGAAACAACTTGCTAAAGTTGATATTTTTGTAGCTCCTAAAGGTGAATTATAGCGTTTACATTTTAAATTCCCTCTACCAAATCAAAGTGGTAGAGATGTACTTGAAATCAAAAAAATATACAAATCATTTGGCGACACCAAATTATTCAAAAATATCTCAGCGCATTTAGAGTGGACTAAAGAAGAGCCTCAAAGAGTTTTTATTCTTGGAGCTAATGGTTGCGGTAAAACAACTTTATTTGAAATCCTTATGGGCTCTGAAAAGCCAGATGGTGGAACTTTTAGTTTTGACAGTCGTGTAGTGCTTGGTTACTACGCTCAGCATCAATTACAAATCTTAGATCCAGAGAAAACAGTTCTTGAAACACTTCAAGAAGCAATGCCACCAACTCCTGTAAGTGAGATCCGTGGAATTTTAGGACGCTTCCTTTTTAGTGGTGAGCAAGTTGAGAAGAAAGTTGGTATTACCAGTGGTGGTGAGAAAGCGCGTTTGGCAATGGCTAAGTTAATGGTCTCTGGACCTAATACTCTTTTACTTGATGAACCTACTAATCACTTAGATACTCCAGCGGTAGAAGCTGTAGAAGATGCATTGAAAGGTTATCAAGGTACTGTGATTTGCATTTCACATGATCGTTACTTTATCCAGAATCACGCTACGCAAATTTGGGAATTCGATAATGGACACCTAATTGTATTTAAAGGTAGCTATGATGAGTACCTAAAAAAACGTAACTCACTTTTAGAGCAGTCGCGAAAGAAAGTATTAAAGTGAAGTAAGTACGTCATCCTCGAATCGCGCAGCGATTCGGCGTCATCCTCAGCACGAAGGGCTGGGGATCCACTTCAGGAATCTAATAGTAAGACTGGGTCCCCAATCCTTTCAGGATTGAGGATGACGAGAATGACGATTTAACCTGTTCTTAATCTACTCCTGTTATCTCTTAGTGCAAGGGGGGATACGTAGGGATGGGAAATAAATTTTTAGGTTCAGTTTTAGGTTTAGCTCTAGCAGCATTACCAGTTCAAGCAAAGGTTAATAGTGTGATTCCAGCTACTTTATTAAGTGGTTCGGTAATCAATGTAACAGGAGATAGTTTAAGCTCTGATGCAATTCCATTTTCAGCTTCAGCTGTAAATGTTGATAATGTTTCAATCGCTTTACCTGTAGAAATTGCTAAAAAATCTAACAAAGCAAGCATTCAAATGCCAACTGTTGAAACTGATACTAAAATCGTTCTTAAAGTTAGCGGTGGCAACACATCAACTCCTCAAGAGTTTGTAGTTTTACTTTTATCTAAGCCTGGTAATTTCAGTGGAACTGAAACTGCTGGCGTAAGTTTCCCAGTAGCTAGTTCTAGTAGTTTCGCTCAAGGTCCTGTTGGTCCTAAAGGTGAGAAGGGTGATAGAGGAGCGACTGGTGCAACTGGTGCTTCAGGTAGCCAAGGTGCTAAAGGTGAAACCGGAGCTACGGGCGCGCAAGGTATTCAAGGTTTACAAGGTGAGCAAGGAATTGCTGGAATCCAAGGTCCACAAGGCGAGCAAGGTCCACAAGGAGCTCAAGGTAAAACTGGAGCTCAAGGTAAAGCAGGAGCTAAAGGCTTACAAGGTATTCAAGGTCCAGTTGGACCACAAGGACCTCAAGGTATTGCAGGTGTGCAAGGTCTTAAAGGTGATGCAGGCGAGAAAGGTGAAACTGGCGCGCAAGGTGATCAAGGTATTCAAGGCGAGCAAGGACCTCAAGGAGAGAAAGGTGAGCAAGGAGAAGCTGGAGCTATAGCTATTTACGGTGGTGTACTTAACACAGAAGCTTTGCCAATAGTTGATTATAGCGATGACAAGTTTGAAACTTCAGAAATTGAATCAACAATTAAAGCATCTGAAGATGGTTCAATTGATATCGGTGGTTCAACATTCTTTATCGTAAAAGATTCAGACACAAACTCTATTAATGAAATTCATGTTATCGCAGGCGCGACTACTGCTGGTCACAGAGTAACAATGGTTTTTGAAACAGTAACTAAAATTACCGATACTGATAGAAAAGCTCTTGTAGAAGAGTTTGGTAGAGATGGTTTGGAGAAAGGTTTAGTGCAAGGAAATGTTTTTCTAGCGGAACAGAAACAGACTATTACTAAAAGTAAAGGCAAAGATAATGCCGAAGGTTTAAATCTAACTTCAGATACCTTTAATATCGGTGATACTCTTGAACTTGTTTACGATGGTTCTGGTTGGTATGAAGTAGGTAGAACTAGTACTTCAGTTGATGCTAATCAAGATGAACAATTACTACAACTTCTTCGTTAAGCTACTTCACGACTCTTAGTTTAAAAGTCATGAAACGAGCTCTAATAACGAAACATAGATAGCGTTCCCAGATCTTTCTTATAAAACTGAAGCCCTTGTGGCGATTTTGTAAGTTAATCAAGAATTCAAAACCCATCCATTTGAAAACGCTATTTAGTTTTATATGTGAATGCTCAATATGGAATCTAGCCTTAGAGTAATAGCTCATGCTTTCTGAAGTGCCGAAGTAATCAAAGCTCTGGCTACCTAAATGCCATATATGAGTAGGATCGGTCCAAGAAGTATAGCTGCTGTAATGTGGTGTAAGTATTTCTACAAGCCCATTTGCTTTAGTGATGCGATGAACTTCTTCCATGACTTTAATAATGCTACTGACATGCTCGATGATATTGCGCAAATGAATTTTATCGAAAGCACTTTCAGCTATTGGATAAGGGAAAATATTTAAATCGTGAACTATATCTACTGAATCTAGTTTTATAAAATCTATACCGATACTTCCAGCTATTTTATTGCCGCCACAGCCTAAATCTAAAACCTGAAGAGATGAAGTCATTCATGCTAGATAGTAGCAGTTATAGTTGATGTTCAGGTGGTAAGCGATTCTCTCTGGTTAATTTTGTTGAAGGGTAGTATGCAGCAGTAGCTGTTTGGGTTGCTGTTGTACTTAATCCTAGGTTCTGTGCAAAGTTTCTAGATGTTTCGGCAGTGTCACTATTCCATTTGCCAGCTTTATGAAAAGCTATCATATCTTGATTCTTAATTCGTGATAGTAAGTGCATAGCGTTGTTCTGTACGATTTCATTACTATGAGGAGCTAAGAATTCTTTGACTATAGAACCTATAGAAAATTTATTTGTAATCCAATTAATGATATTAAAGCTTGGTTCATTAGTTTGTTCTTGTTTCCAAGATTCAGCCGGTTCTTGACCTAGATCTGTAGCATGTTCTTGTAAAGTAAAGTCTGAATCAATTGCATCTAAAGCTTTAGCTAACTCAGGTACTTTTGCCATTAATGTTTGGAAAAAGTTTATAGCTTTGACTCCAGCTTTTTTGATCGGAGTAGTCATTGATGCTGGATCGAATTTTAAAAGAGTAAAAAGAATTGATGAAGCTTTATTTTCATCAATAGCTCGATTAATAGCTTTAAATATTTCATCAAGATTAAAATCATCACGTTTAAATAACTCAACTAAAGTTTGATAAATAATCTCAGGATGTCTTAGTGAAGTCGCAATGCCCATAAGTGTTTTAGTACAATTCTTTGCGTTCATGTTTGCATATTCTCTAATTGCATGTTTTCTAAGATTGATCTCTTGGCTTAAAGGATGCTCTTCTAAGGGTGCCATTGCAAGTCCCTGGAAAATTTCAACAGCTTGTTCGGGAAATTTTTCTTTGATTAGCTTTGCAATATCAGTTCTATCAGGATCTTCTTTTGCATTCGTATATAAATCTATAAATTTATCGGAATCCGAATTAGAATCTAATTTAATTACTTCTAGAAGTAAGCTTTGTAAATTACTACGCACACTATAACTTGGATTCTTTGTTACTGCTGATGCATCATCTTCTGATAATGCATCAGATAGACTTCTTTCTGTGCCATAAGCAATTTCTAAAGTATCTTGTATAGCTCTTGTGTCGTTTTGATAACGTTTCATCAATAATTCAGCAAGTTTATTTAGGTTGTCATCTAGGTTTAAATGGCGGAGATTCTCAATGAGATCATCTTCAGGCATTTTAGTAATGGCATTTACCATAAGATCTCTATTTTTATCTGAGAGAAGAGCTATTTGTTTTGGATGAAATAGTAAGTTGTATTTGATCAGGAGTTTTATCAAATTGGCCTTACCTTTATTACCAAAAGCTTCAATATTACGATCTTCTGAGGTATTAGCTTTTTCTTCAAATAAGCGAGAAGGAAGATCACGATCGAAATTAGCAGCATGTTGTTTTAATTGTGTGATGTACCAATCTGCCGTGTGATAAAACTCAGAGTTAGTTATTTCTGTGCTCTGTAAAAATTCTTTGAAATTCCTTTCTAATTTAGCTGATTTAGGTTCTGCTTTAATTGAATCTATTTGAGCTGAGGCTATTTGTTCTCTAAATTGACGTTGTAATGGCGCTGCTATTTGGATTCTAGGATAAGCTGCTGTTGAAGAAGTTGTAGTCATGACAACAGTATTGTA
This sequence comes from uncultured Gammaproteobacteria bacterium, assembly GCA_964420165.1. GTDB lineage: Bacteria > Cyanobacteriota > Vampirovibrionia > LMEP-6097 > LMEP-6097 > CAYQSL01. Next base: position 4,763 of record CAYQSL010000060.1, read on the forward strand.
TCAAAATAATAGAGCTGCTGTGTAGGCTGTTTATAACTTAGCTTTTAAATCTCTCAAAGCAGTTCTCAGACCCTCTTCTATGGTTGGATGGTAGAAAGGATTTGCAAGTAATTCATCTATAGTTAATTCTGCTTGATGCGCCCAAGCAAGAAGGTGCCCTAAATGTTCTGCCACGGGTCCAATCATTTCCGCGCCGAGAAGCTTGCCAGTTTTTTTCTCTGCATAAATTCTCAGTAAGCCTTTGTTAACTAAGAAGACTCTGCTTCTTCCTTGATCTGCAAAATCCACTTCACCAATTGCAAAATCTATACCTTGCTCTGTAAGCTCTTTATAATTACTCCCAATGCTCATGATTTGTGGATCACTAAAAGTTATAGTCAGAGGAGTTTTGCGTTGGAATTCTTTCACTTCAGGATAAGTTGCAGCATTAGTTCCTGCGATTCTACCTTCATCACTTACTTCATGTAGCAGAGGGATTGTGTCGTTAGCATCGCCAGCGATGAAGATGTTGGAATCGTGACATTGACAGCTTTTCATGTTGAATTTTGGAATGCCGGCTTCATTTAGTTCTAAGCCTGTATTTTCAATTTTAAGAGTATCAATATTAGAAGTTCTTCCAGTGGCAACTAAAATATATTCAAAGCTTTTTTCTTGTGCTTTACCTTGTGAGTCTGTGTAAGTAATAGTGGCGCTTTGATTTTCTTTAGTGACTTTTTGGATTTTTGAATTTAATTCTAGATTTAGTTCTTCTGAGAAGATACTTACTGAGGCTTCGGCGATTTTAGGATCAGAACTTTTGCCAACTTTAGCGCTTCTGCCAAAGATAGTAGTTTCTACACCTAATCTATGTAAAGCTTGTCCAAGTTCTAAACCGATGATTCCTGTACCTATTACCGCAATTGACTTTGGTAGCTCTTCGAAATAAAAAAGATCGTCACTGGTAATGAGACGATCTCCAGCAGTTTGGAAAACTTCAGGTATCTCAGGTCTAGAGCCAACTGCAATAATGATTGCTTTAGCTGTGATTGTATCGCCATTGCTTAGCTCTAAAGTATTACGATCTTTAAATTGAGCTTTGGCTTTAATTTTATGACTAGGATCATAAGCTTCGACGCTTTTTAAAACGAAACTCACAAATCTATCTCTTTCTTCACGAACTCTTTTCATTACTTCTTTAGAATTGATTTGTTTGCCACTTACATGGATGCCAAAATCCTTTGCTTGATCTATATGGTAAGAAGCATCAGCAGCGGCAATGAGAAGTTTAGACGGCATGCAGCCTACGCGCGCGCAGGTAGTGCCATATTGGTCGCCTTCAATTATGGCTATTGAGCTGGTGATTTTTTTTGCTTGGCTATAAGCAGACATGCCGGCGCTGCCAGTGCCAATGATTGCAATATCTACTTCTTTGTTGGTGACCATGTATTTATTATATGATTAGAACCGAGATGCAGACGCCAGCTTTTATATATGACCCAAGTAAGATTCGTAAAAGACTGAGTCTCTATGCTAGTTTAACTAATTGCCATAAGCTTTATGCTCTTAAAACTTTAGAGTTTGAACCTATTTTAGAAATCATTGCAGAGACGGTTGAGGGCTTTGCCGCAAGTTCACTATTTGAGACTAAGTTAGCTGCTCAAGTTTTAAAAGGTAGTGGCTCTATCCATTACACAGCGCCAGCAATTAGAGATGATGAGATAGAAGAGATTGCAAGTTTAGCTAAGCATATAAACTTTAATTCCTTAAGTCAATTTCATCGCCTTAAAAATAAAATATCTACTGACAGTGATATCGGGCTGAGAATTAATCCAGGTGTGTCTTTGATAAAAGATGAAAGGTATGATCCTTGTAAAAAATATTCTCGCTTAGGAATAGTTTTAGATGAAGTTGTAGATTTTTTAGACAATGGTTCTGATGTGAGTTTGGTTTCAGGGATTCACTTCCATAATAATTGTGATGCAAATAATTTTAAAGATCTTGAGCGCACTGTTGATCATATAATTCATAAACTTGGATCACGATTGGCTAAATTGAAATGGATAAATCTCGGTGGAGGATATATTTTTCATGAGTCTAAGAATCTTGATCTACTCCAGGCTCTGGTCAATAAGCTTCATGGTGACTATGGTCTAGAAGTTTTCTTAGAACCTGGTGCTGCGATTGTTAGAGATGCTTGCACAATAGTTTCTAGTGTTTTGGATATTGTTAAAGCAGATGGCAAAGAAATTGTAATTCTCGATACTACAGTGAATCACATTCCTGAAGTCTTTGAATATCAATGGCAACCCGATTTACTTGAAGCAGATAAAACTGGCAATTACGAATATATTCTCACTGGCAATACCTGCCTTGCAGGTGATAGTTTTGGTACTTTTAGTTTCAAGCATGCTTTAGAAATTGGATCTAGAGTGACTTTCATTGATATGGGTGCTTATTCACATGTGAAATCAGATATGTTTAATGGTATTAATCTACCTTCTATTTATGAACTAGATGAAAATCAAGGTTTGATTTTAAAAAAGACCTATGGCTATGAAGACTTCTTAGCTAAAAACACTTAGTCGCACCTCCACTTTCCACCTTAACCAAAATAATAATTTGCAGTGTTGGCAATTATCTAGGTTATGGTGGAAAGTGGAGGTGCGACCCCGTTATGATATGATTTGTGTACGAAACATTCGTACTGTTACTAATTAACCCCGGGAGAGTTATATGAAAAAACCTAATAACAAAAAAACTAAAACTGCTACGCCAGCAAAAAATTCTAAACCTCAGAAACAAACAAAAGAAAATGCAAAAATCCAAGAACTGCAAGTCAATAAAGAAAACGGCTCAGGTCAATTCTTAACTACTAATCAAGGTCTTAAAATTAATGATAACCAAAACTCCCTTAAAGCAGGTGAGCGCGGAGGTACTCTTCTTGAAGATTTTATTCTACGTGAAAAAATCACTCATTTCGATCATGAAAGAATTCCAGAACGTATTGTTCATGCTCGTGGTTCGGCAGCTCATGGCGTTTTTCAAGTCTATGAATCAATGGCTAAATATACTAGCGCTAAATTTTTACAAGATCCTTCACGTCAAACTCCAGTCTTTGTAAGGTTTTCAACAGTAGCAGGTTCTCGTGGTTCATCTGACCTGGCGCGCGATGTACGTGGCTTTGCCGTGAAGTTTTATACCGAAGAAGGTAATTATGATCTTGTCGGTAATAATATGCCGGTGTTTTTTATTCAAGATGCAATTAAATTTCCAGATTTAATTCATGCAGTGAAACCAGAACCTCATAATGAGATGCCTCAAGCAGCTTCTGCCCATGATACATTTTGGGATTTTATTTCTTTAATGCCTGAATC
>CAYQSL010000061.1:0-8092 GCA_964420165.1 uncultured Gammaproteobacteria bacterium
TACGTTTCCAGTTAAAGGACCGCTGAAAGCAGCGCCAGTTAAAGTACCATCAACGTTTAAGTTTTGATCGATATCAACTGAACCTAAAACATTAGTAGTTACACCAACAGTTCCAGCACTTACAAGTGAAGGAAGAGTAGTAATAGCGTTTTGAGTAGCTAAAGTTACTACAGTTGCATTAGTTGCATTAGTTACAGTTCCTGTAACGATGCTTCCTGGAACTGAAGGAGGGAATGTTCCAGCAGGACCTTGAGCACCAGCAGGACCAGTTTTACCATCTTCACCAGCAGGACCTGTAGGACCAGCTACGCTAACACCACCGTCAGTAGTGTCTCCTGGCAATACAGCAGACACTGTGCCAGCAGGAAGACTGCTAGGAGCGTTTGCAGGTCTTTGTGTTAAAAGTACTACGAAGTTTTGTGGATTAGAAGAAGCAACATCTCCACCTGAAATTCTAAGAGTAACTCTGATTAAACCAGGTACTGTTTCAGGAATTGTAGGAAGGATGATTTGTCCCTTCTTTTTGTTGATAGCATCTGAAGAAAGGCTAACGTTAGCTCCTTCAGCTGTAATTAAAGATACAGTTAGCGGATTGCTTGCTGTATCGAACTTTGTTCCTTTGAAAGTAAGGATAGACTCTTCAACAGCTGCAGTTGGGAAAGACGCTGAGTCAATCGTTGCAAATGCTGGAGTCACACTAAGTATAGTAAGTAATAATGCGAATAATTTATTTTTCATTTTACCCCTTTAAGATAATTCTAAGATCGTTCGAGAACGAATGTTTTCGAACAGAACTAATCCTAACTGGGTGGGTTCCCTTTCATCCATTAAGAAAATATGAAAATCGGAGTCATTTTCGAAGACTTTTTTAAAAGCGTGGATAGATCTAGATCCTTTTACGTCTTAATATTTTTGTGCGCATAAGTCTAGACACCCTTACGATACAGACGATTCTAAGTTTTTTACTGGCGATGGTTCGCGTACAGGGATTTTTCTTAACTGCACCGATATTCTCTAAAACAAGTATTCCTGCTCAAATAAAAATCGGGCTTTCTGCGGTTTTTGTTTTTACTTTTTATAATACGATTTTTTCAACAGTCACTACTACCATACCTACTAGTGATATAGGTTTGTCTTTGCTTATAGTACTGGAACTTATGCTGGGTGCTGCTTTGGGCTTTTTAGTTGCATTGATATTTGAAGCTCTTTCTACTTTTGCGCATCTATTAGGTATTCAGATGGGACAGAGTGCTGGACAAATGTTCAACCCCTCTTCTGGTGAAGCAACCAATGCGATCTCAGCTTTCTATGGAAATTTGGCGATGCTCTTTTTCTTACTTACAGGTGGTCTTTATAACCTGGCTTTGATTTTGAAAAAAAGTTTTGAAATTATTCCGCTTGCTAGTCTTGATTTGAACTATGCCGTTCTTGCAGAGAACTATCTCAAGGTCTTCAATAATATTTTTATCGCTGGTTTGAAAATGATCTTCCCTATGATGGCAGTGATGTTCATTATAGATATTTTTATAGCGATGTTCTCGAAGATCATGCCGCAGACAAGTATGTTCTTTTTGCTTGCACCTGCAAAGATCATGATCTTTTTATTGGTCTCAACTTTGATTGTAAATACCCTCTATCTCAATATTGAGCACTATTTCGCGGAAGATATTTATGAGTACTTAGATCAACTCTTTTGGGTCGCTGGACCTTAGGCTGCTGTAGGAAACTTAGTTCCACTAATAACTTTTGCTGCTATTTGATTATGAGTTAGACCTTCGAAGGCATAGAGTCTTACACGTTTATCATTTCGTTTATCTTGGTAAATAGGTTCTTTGAATTTGTCTTTGATTCTTTCAAAAAGTTTATAAGTGTGATTGAAAGGTATATATTCATCATTTCTGCTGGCGTAAATCTCTACACTAGAAACAGTTCTTGGCAGAATCCCAAGATGATTTTTTAAACAGAAAACCGGATCTTTAAAAGTCCGCATCAGCAAATTACGAAGAAGCCAAAGCAGTGGTTTAATTTGAGTGGTTGCTTTTCCTCGTAATATAGAATAGCGTGGGAGTGCATGTTTGGTTATGTCTTGTATGGAAAGATATGGAGCAATGAGTTTTAGTTTGCCAAATTTTTCTTTAGTTTTACCAAAAATTTTTATTCTGCGATAAAGCATGTTTATTATGCTTTCACTACCCATTGATGCACCAGTAAAATTAATATCCTTTGGTTTGTATTTCTTTAATTTAAGTAAAAACTCTAATGCAGCATCTACAGCATCGGCATTACTGTCATGGCAAGGAGTTCCTGGATTACCATCTACTCCGCGATAACTAGTTAGGCAAAATGCTTTGCCCTCTTTGTAGGACTGAATTGCAGAATTCATTTGAAAGCCAATATTGCCTAATCTGCCATGAGCCATAAGATCTACTTGACCATTATGATTAGGTGGTTGAGCATAAATTACTTGAATGGATCTTGGATTTTTATATCCAGTAAAAAATTTTATAACCTGAACTTGAGCATGAATACCGGCTTCCGCTAATTTAGCAATAGTCGCTTGAATATTATGATTTAGAGTATATTGAAAGGTTTGTTGATGCAGTATTTTACTGGACCAATTTGTAGGTCGGTAGTCTGTAGTATATGTTCTATGTTTTTTACCAGCGGGGTGAGCTTCATAAGAATTACTTTGAAGCGTTGTTTGGTGGCGCTTCTTTTCTTTTTGACGCAGAGACGGTTTTGGAGCGTGTTTTAGTTCCATTACACTCATGTAAATACCGTATCCTAACATAAGAAGCTTAAGCTGGTTTTCAATCGGGAATAACACAAGAAGCGCTTTAATCAAGATTCTTGCTTAAACCCCAATAAAAATGCCGCCCGACGCAGATAAACATTCAAAAACCGAACAGGCCACTGGCAAAAAGCTGAGTGATGCCCGTGAAAAAGGACAGGTTGCTAAATCTCAGGATCTCTCTGCTACAGTGGCGATGATCGCCGGGCTTTGTGCAGTAGCTGTTTACTTACCAAAGTTAGTTATTGGTTTGAAAATATTCTTTATTAGTGTAATCAAGGATTATAATTTCGCAGATGTCGAGGGTCCCAATATTGATGCGGTTTTCCATCACACGGTTCAATCTATGGGCATGCTTGGTTTGCCAATTATTCTGGTGGTTTGGCTTGCTTGCTTAATTGCATCAACTGTTCAAGTTGGTTTCCATATTTCAACTAAAGTGCTTACTCCAAGCTTAGATAAATTGAATGTCATCAACGGTTTTAAAAATCTAATTTCCTTTAAAACCATTATTAAAACTGGAATGTCGGTTGCCAAGATGATTTTCATTGGTTTTGTTGCTGGTTCAGTTGTGTTTAGCAACGATAAAATTTTTACTATCTTCGCTTTAAATGATATTAATTTGGTCATTAATAAATCTGCTGCGTTGCTTTGGGAGTTGATTTTTAAGGTCTCAATGACGTTGTTCATTATGGCTGTAATAGATTACTTCTATCAGAAATGGCAATTTTCAGAAGACATGAAGATGACGAAGCAAGAGGTTCAGGACGAACATAAACAGCAAGAAGGTAACCCAATGATCAAGGGTAAGATCAAGTCTATGCAACGTTCAGCTGCTTCTAAACGTGGTTTGCAGCAAAGTGTTAGTGAGGCAGATGTGGTTGTGGTTAACCCATTCCATATAGCAGTGGCATTAAAGTACGATAGAGAGAGTGGTAATGCAGCTCCAATAGTTGTGGCAAAAGGTGCTCGCCTACTGGCTTCTAGAATTAAAGAGTTTGCTAAAGAATCTAAAATTGAAATCATTCAGAACGTGCCGCTAGCACGCGCACTTTATAAACAATGCAGAGTTGGCTTGGAAATCAGTCCTGATCTATATATTGCTGTGGCAGAAGTGCTGGCGATAGTCTTCAAGAAGCGTGAGAAGAAGTTCTAATAAGTAACAATTGAAAAAGTCTCAACCCCAATCTCTTTGAGCTTTTCACGCCCAGAAAGAAATTCAAGTTCTACTACAAATGCTGCGCCAACTACATTGCCGCCGACTTTTCTGATGAGTTCACTAGAAGCTTTTGAACTACCACCAGTTGCAAGTAAGTCATCGATAATGAGTACGTTTGGCTTGCCATCGATACTTGCAAAGGCATCTTCATGCATATAAAGTGTGTCGCTGCCGTATTCTAGGTCATAGCTTTGGCTAATTTTCTTCGCTGGCAATTTGCCGGATTTGCGAATTAATGTCAAACCTGCTCCTAGAGCAAGTGCTACTGGTCCGCCGAAAATAAATCCTCTAGATTCTGGTACGGCAATAAAGTCAATTGCAGTGTCTTTGTATCTTTCAATTAAAATATCTATGCTGCATCTAAAAGCTTCAGGATCAGAGATTAAAGTAGTAATGTCCTTGAACATGATTCCTGGTTTTGGGAAATCAGGTACATCTCTAATCGTTTTTTTTATAATTTCTATGGACTTGTCGTTAGTACTGATCATGGCAAAAGGTAAATATTATCATAGTTATTTGGCTTTTAGTCTTATGCTGGATGTGCCAGAGCCAAGATATGCCCATATATAGTAATATACATATTTGAGGACCTATATGTCTTTTACGACACTCTTAGAAGCTAACCGCAAAAAAGATTTTTATAGCTCTCATGTTTTCCATGAGAGGCAGATGAACTCATGTCCAATAGGATGTGCTGGTTGTGCGGTTTCTGCAGTCACCAATGCTAAAGGCTCTATTAGTTATAAGGATTTAATAGACTTCTATAAAGAAGCAAATGACTTAGGCGTATCTCTTAAGATTACTAAAGTAGAAGGCTATGACCCAGTGTTTGTAAGCTATGCAGATGATACTGAGGTTTCCTTTGCGCAAACTATAAAAGATGCAATTGACTTTGGACATCAAATTATTACTCCTGTTTGTACTACAGGTAGTTGGAAGTCTGATCGTACTAAATGGCAACTTTCTGAACTAGGCAAGCTTGATAACAAATACCGTGCTTATCACTATCCATCAGGAAATTCAGGGCAAGGCTTTGTGCTTTCTGTACCCAGAGAAATTAATCCTTTCTCTGGCGGCCGCTATGATTTCGATGAGCATTTAGATAAAATCGTAACTGATATTAATTTACTTACTCAGAATGGCGATCTTGAAGTCTTGATCTATTTCAATGACAAACTCGATGGTGACCAGGATTTAGCTATAAAAATCAAATCGAGCATTACTGTAAAGCTTGAGGATAAGGCATTAAATAGAGTGAAATTCTCTGTTATGAATTTTAGTAGTGAAACTTTACCTGAATCTTGCTTTAGATACAGCAATAGTGTGCTCGTTTCTGATAAAGGTTTTACCGAAATTAACCCAAAGACATTAGAATGGGAACTAGATCCTAATTTACTTAGCAAAGAAGATTTGCTTAAGAAGTTAGCTTCAGTTAAATAATGTTGACCCCGGCAGAAACTTTTAAAGAAATTTTTGAAGATATTAAATCTGTAATTAGGACTCCAACCGAGACATTTACTAGAATTCTCAATTCCCCTAGGCTTTATTATTCCAAAGTTTGGATAGTATTCATTATATTCATGAATACTTACTATTTATTCTTGCCTTCAAACCTAGTAACCATGAATATCATAGCTATTGTGATGTTCTTTTTAGCGATTGGTTTTACTTACTATTTTATGCAAGAAGTAACTATTGATTTTAAAGAAGCTAGATCAATAGAGGATGAAGACAAATCATTCTATAAAGTGGCTTATGCTTTTTCGATTGCAAATGCGCCTGCATTATTTTTGAATGTGCTGAATAACTTTCTCTGTTTGCTTTTGACTAAAAATTTAATAGTGGGAGTTTTCTTTGCTGGATTGATTAGTGTGCCAATTTCAATCCTAGGCTTGGTTTATGTGCTGAAAGTTCTCAAAGTTATTTCTCACGGGCAAGCGACTTTGCAAGACTTAGTAGAGGTCAGTTCAAGAAGCTTCATTACTACTCTGCAAGAGACTTTGGGCTTGCGTGCAATTCAAGAATTAATAGAAGATTTTAAAGCGGCGCCTTAAGCAACCAAGCTTAGGCTTTTTAATAGTTCATCAATTACTGGTGGAACAATCTTTTTCAAAGATTCAAGTTTGCTTCTAACTTTCTCAGGGTTCCTTTGTGCTTCAGGCTTTAAATGCTCATGATCAACAAAAGGCATAAATAGAGCCCTTATAGTGTCTCCAAATTCTCCCTGAAGAGTTGATTCTTGACCAGGTACTTCTTGGCTAGTTATTGCTGTTATGGCTAGGCGCTTACCTACATCATTAATCGCAATATCAGGATTCCTCTGCAGTACTTCCCCAAAGCTAGTTTTTACTTGTAAGCCTGAATTCATGATATCTCAAATAATATCAAATTAGATTATTTTGAATTATTAAATTCCAAAATTTCTTTTGCGTCTATCAAAGTCTGCAAGAGCTCTCTCTAATTCTGTAAGGTCGAAATCCGGCGCGTCCATATCTGCAAAATATATTTCCGCATATGAAGCACCGATGATAACTGAGTCTTCAAGCGATCTTGAGTTTTTGCTTACTTTGATAATCAAATCAAACTCAGGTTCAAGATCTCGCAACGATTCATGAGTGATTTCTTTTTTACTAAGAACTAAGTTTTTAAATTTTTCAAGAAGAGAATTACGAGCGTTGTTTTTTTGTAATAACGATAATTCAAAACCAGTCTCTTTGAGCTTTTGCGAGAACTCGGAAATTTTCTCATCATCAATGAAATCTATAATCAGTGCTAGTTTTTTGGTTTTAGTTTCGCTAAGCATTCTTCTTAATCAAGCTATTTAACAGAAATGGCGGTATTAAAGTCGTCACCATAACCATTATTACAGTTATAGCAAAAATCCTGTCATCGACTATTCCGAGTGATTTACCAACAGTAGCGAAGATCAAACCAACTTCGCCGCGGGGAATCATGCCAATGCCAATGATGAGTCTGGAAGTCCAATCATTACGCCCGCTTCCTGCTTCGCTAAAGCTACGCAGGACAAGCCAGCCAGAAATAATCTTGCCAATTATTGCCACTAAAGTAATCACACTTGCAGCCACGACTATGGTTGAATCGCTGAATAGGGCAAGGTTTACCTGCATGCCTGTCATCACAAAAAATATTGGTACTAAGAAAGTATTGATAATTCTAATATCCTTAAGTACAGTATTACCCTCTTCTGGACTGTGTTTGAAATGGTCCTCAACTAAAACAAGTCCGGTTGCAAAGGCACCTACTATTGCTGCTAGCCCAACTTGATCTGCCATGAAGGAACCCATGAAACACAGTATTAGTGCGGTTATTAGCATTAAACCGGGGATCTTGAGTTTAGCTAAATTGCGTACAATGAATTGAAATAAATAAACTCCAACGAAGCTGAAAATCAATAAAAAGCCAATAGACTTAATGCTAATCAAGCTTGCTGAGGCAAAGTCTAAGTTGCCAGTATGTGCCATGCCACTAACAATGGCAAGGATGATAAGCCCTAGAACGTCGTCTATGACTGCAGCTCCCAGGACTATGCGTGCTTCAATGGCATTTGTAAAATTGAGATCTTTAAAGACTCTAGCAGTGATGCCTACAGAGGTTGCTGTAAGAATTGCACCTATAAATATCTGTTGAATTAAAGTTATCTCTGGCATTACTAAAGCTGAAACCCAGTAGCCAAGGGCAAAAGGACACACAACACCAGCGCAAGCCACCAATAGTGAATTAATGCCTACTGCAAGCATGTCTTGAAGCTTAGTCTCTAAGCCGATTTCAAAGAGTAATAGAATGACTCCAAGCTCTGCCAGAACTTTTAAAAACTCAACATGTTCAAAACTTTCAAAGAAATTAAAGCCAAGCAAGCTCAAATTCCCAAGGATAATGCCGGCGATGATTTCACCTAGTACTGCTGGTTGCTTGAATTTTTCAAAAATAACGCCAGCGAACTTAGCCGCTGTCAAAATAAAAAACAAGCCAAGTAAAATTGTTATTACCTGATCTGTCCCGCTGATAGTCGCTGATTGACCCATCAGCATGCATACTAACACAATCTCGACTGCAATTTAATC
>CAYQSL010000062.1:0-8012 GCA_964420165.1 uncultured Gammaproteobacteria bacterium
TATTCACCTTTAGGAAAAAAAATTGTAATCACCTATGCGCTTATTGAACAAACTAAACGCGAAGCTGGATTGGCTTTTGTAATCGCGCATGAATTAGGACATGTGCAAGAGAAGCATGTAATAAAAAGTATGTTTAGATCGAGTTTCTCTGGTGCTATGAAATATTTTGTTTTTAAAGAAAATAAACTTTTAAATGGAATTGATTATTTCCATAGTCTTTATTACAGTCGTGATCACGAGCGCGATGCAGATCTTTATGCAGTAGACCTTATTAACAAAACTTATTGCAAGATGCCAGGCAAGTTGGAATTTTTCCAAAAGATCAACGAAGCTAAACCTTCACCAAAGGTGCTTGAATACTTCAGCACACACCCTTTGCCGCAAAGTAGAATTGATTATTTAACTGCTGATATTAAGAATGCTGGGTGTGTTTTATAGCCACATAACTTGCTTGAAAACACCTAATTAATAACAATCTGTATATTATGTTAATATATATTATGTGGATTTAGTAGGAAGATTATTTTATTATCCTGATAAGATTGCTCATTTTTTAGCAAGGCCTAGATACATTCGTAGTCAAAAAGCTAAGTCTGATCCTCAACAAGTTTTAAATAATATTAGAAGACTTTCTCAAGCTGAACAACCTAAAGCTCAGCAGTTAAAGGATGAAATTCATAAAAAATCCCTTCAAAGAATTGCTGAGATTGAAGCAGAAATTAAAACTGATTTTGGATTAAAGTCTCGCAGAGCTGTTGAGTATGAATTTAGTATTCGTGATTCAAAAAATCGTCCTATAAGACTTAAAGATCAAAAGAAAAAAGCTGAATTAACTAAACTGCTTAAAGAACAAATTCCATCTTTGGTTAGAGTTGATTTTAGGAAAACTAGAGATATGGTTGAAGTTAATTTTGATACTGCTAATGGTGATCAAATTAATTCTAAATCTCTAATAGAAGACATATTAAGATTCAAAATCCTATTACCTAAATTGATAGAAAAAATTTATGGTACGGAAGTTTTTATCGATGAAAGCCCTTTACAACGTAATCTAAGTGGTTATCAAATTACAAACACAGGGAAGCTACATATCAATTTAAGTTTCACTGATAATTTGGGTGAAAATATTTTTAATTTGCTTCCTAATTTTGTAAATGGCAATACTGCACATTTACTTGATTTGCAAAGAGCTTCATTGGCTTATAGCACTGATAAACAGGGACTTGAAAGATACAAAGATGGAAGATCTTGTACTAGCCAAATTTCCTATGGCAAAAATTTTGCTACGGGAGGTACAAATAGAATTTTACAAAGTGGAAATGCTTTGTTTAATAGTGGTGTAGCTTTTTTCCTTTTTAATATGTCACCTTTAGTCGCAAATTCTTCAAATGGAATAATACTTGCTCATTATTTGATGGCTTCGATAATGCTAATAAATTGTAATAAAACAAGAATCGGTTCAAAAGCAAATGCTTCATTGAGTTATAGAGAAATGCCTAATACTTATGAGTTAATACCCAAGAGATTAAGAGAAATATTACTTAACAACTATATATTAAAAAGAACTCCAGCTTCTAAAGAAGCTACTAGAGTGGAAGATAGAATTCATGGTGGTAGTGTTGATCCAGCTTTAGCAATTTTAAATAATTTGGGTTCCTTGTCAGTATGTTTAAAACAATCATTAAAAGCAATAGAAAATAATTCAAATGATGTTGAAAATTCAATCCAGATCGGAGATAGAAAATTTCAATTTGTAGAAACTAATCAAGGTCAAAAGAAAGAAATGCCAATCTCCCAAAAGCCAGAAGATTTAATTGCTTTTGCGGCTGATCATGAAGCTGATATGGAAGCTATTTATGGAAAAGAGCTTTTAGACTTACTCAAATTACAATTTCTGGAGAATTTTTATTCTGATGAGACTGAAGGAGAAGGTAAATAATGCTCTCTACTTTAACTAACGCAAATGGAATGCCTGGCCTCAGTGGCTGTAGTTTGCTTGGTGATTCGGGTAAAGAGCCTGTAGCTCACGATATTAAAATAGTTGATATTCCTTTATCTAAAATACATTTAGATTGTTTGGAAAGAATGATGCATACAGTACTACCTCTGGTTTCTAATGCTAACTTTACTTCAATAGCTTTAGCTACATGTAGGTTGATTCATCTGAGTGAAACTTATTAGTTAATTATGTTCGAACTTTCTAACAACACTATCAATCCTTTAACTATTGCAAGAAGCTTTTTTTTGAATAGAGCTACTGACGCAAGAATAGATAGTTTTAAAGTTTCTGATTTTTTTAAAGCATTGCATGCTCGTAGTTTATATGGTGAAGGCTTTGTAGATCCATTATTTGCAAATATAGCTTTCAAGCAAGCTAGTTTAGTAAAACAAGAACAAGTCGGAAGAAAAATATTTTTAATTAAAGGGGATTTTGTTAATGCTCGTGGTGCAAGAAAGTTAGTAAATTCTGTTGTAAAACAATCTGGTGATCAAAATCAATTCAATAACTATTATGAACTGAGACAAAATGCACTAGGTAAAATGAATTTATTTATTAGAGCGCAAGCACAATTAGCAAGATCAGCGATTCTAGGCTTTGCTGTCAAACAAGGTCTTAGTGGCGAAAGCGTGACTTGTATTGCAACCCCTGGTGATGAACTAACTATAATGCTCGATTTAGGCTCTACAGAGTTAAGCGAATCCTTCCATATTGATTTAGAAAATTTCTTAGAGAGATTGAATATAAACTTGAAAGAGCAAGCTGTAAGTTTTGGATTTGATGCAAATGCTCATCTTAAAGACAAGCCTCAAGGTGGTTTTGGTTTAGTACTCACTAGTGAGCTTTTTAGCGGCAATTTTGAGAATCATATAGATAGAATCGATAGCAAACTTTCAGCGGTAAAAGAAAAACTTTATAAGGTTCCTAAAGGTAGCGAGAAAGTTACCCGAGATCAAATTCTACTTCATCAAGTTCCTGGTGAAATATGTGACCTTATAAGTGCTTCTATTAAAAAACTTCCAAAGGCAGATGAAATAAATATTCAAGCATTACTTAAAGATCTACAAGGTAGTTGTGATTTATCGAATGCTGAAGTAATTAATTTCTTTGATCACTTAAATAAACTTTTAAATCTTCATAATGAAACTACGGGAACTTTGATGGGCTGGCATCTTGATGAAGTTTTTGAGCAGTCTGAAATTGGATTGCAAACGAGTAATAGTGGAGCTAAACCAAAGCTAGTAATGGTGAATGGTTCAAGCATAGCTGGTCTAAATACTATTGCACCATCATTTGCAAATAATTATATAAGATATATTAGTGATTTGATCAAAACTAAACTTAGAGAAGCTGGTTATGCTGAAGATATAGTTAGAGAGCTTGTATTCTATGAAAGCGCAGCTTTCAATTGGGTGTTATTGCCAATTTATAAGGATAAAGAAAAAACACAACTGTTTACTAAAGATGAGTTAGATAAATTAGAACTTAATCTAACGAAAAATTTAGAAGAAGAAATTAAAGATTTGAATATGCTTAGTGTTGGTGACTTTATAAAAAAGACAAATGAGAAATATCATCTTAAGCAAGAACTTTCTACTGATAAATCTTTAATTAGAATTGGTGAAATTAAAAATCCAAAACTATACTTTAAAGGTGCAGAACCTTATCAAAGATTTGGTTTACATCCGATTTGTCTTTCAACTACTATAAGTGATTCACAAAACACTGTAAATCACTGGCAAGCAGAGATTTTGAAAAAATTGCAGCAAGTTAAGATAGATAGATTGGCTATTTAACCAGTCCTTAAACCCCATTGATTACAAGAACTAATAAGGAAGTGATTTATTTCCTTATTGGGCTATGGTAAGTAATTCAAGAAATCTATCTAACAGCGGTTTGAACTTGGCAGCAGGATCACTTGCTAGTAAAACACAAAGTAAAGCAATCAAAACAAGCTCAGATTCAGAAGAAAATAATTCTATTACAGATTCTAGTAATTCAACGAAACCAGAAACTACAGTTACAAAACCTGAATCACCTGCCCAGCAAGTATCTAAACTTTTTTCTAATTTGAATTCCAAATCATTACAGAATTTTGCTTCTACAAATACAAGCAGTGCGGCTAGTAGTATGCCTTGGTTGGGTGGCGGTGCTTCTTCGTTAAGTCCTACGCCGCCGTCTGGGAAATCAGTTAATGATGGATCTAAGCAAAATCAAGATCTAAATTTAGATCGTAATAAAGGTAAGGACTTGCTCAATAATGTACCAGAGCTACCTAAATTACCAAAGAACCTTACGGGTAATAAAGATCCACTAGTCCCTAACCCTGATAATATAAAGCTTTCGCAAACTGAGTTTGATGTGATTAGACTTACAAATGCTTTAAGACAAGCTGTAGGTCTAGATCCTCTTATTGTTAAATCAAATCTAATAGATACTGCACGTTTAAGTTCACAAAAAATGGATAATCAAGGATCACTAGAGCATGGATTAACTTCTGGTTGGCGCGGTGAAAATATCGCAAATGGACAATCTTCAGCAGAAGAAGTCGTTAATAGTTGGAAAAATTCACCAGGTCATTTTAAAAATATGATGGGGAATTTTACTCATATTGGAGTTGGCGATACAACTGATGATAGGGGTTCATCGTTCTGGACACAGCAGTTTCAGTAGGCTAACCTCCTGTTTGGATTTCAATAGATTTTCTTTGCCATACAAATGTACTGCAATAGTTTGTACTATAATTATTTGTATGAGCAAGCATTTTATTTTATTAACCATTAGCCTTCTTTTCATTTCGAATACAGCCGTTTTTTCTAAACACGATAAAGACAAGAACAAATTTAGAGAAGACCATCCAGTTTTTGGTGATGGTAGAAAGCATCCAGTTCACGAGGACAAAGTGATCGGGAAGTATAAACATGACTCTTATAAAGATGATGCTTACGAAAAACGTAAAGAATCAAACACAAGTACCATAAGCAGTCTTGATAGAAAAAGAATAAATAATTTGATTGGAAGCATTGATCACTTATTTGATGAAAGAGAAGAATTACAAAGAACAAAAGCTAAACTCAAAAATGCTTATTCAAGTTCTCAAACAGTAGACTTCACTAATGCATGGAGAAACTATAGACTTAAAATAGTTAATAGCCAATTAGCAATTAATAGAAGGCAATTGATAAGGGCTATTGATAAGCTTACAAGCTTAAGTGCTAATGATAGAAGCTTGAATAAACGAATTAGAAACTATAACAATAGGATAAACTAGGAACTAGGGGTCGTATCTCGACATTCGACATTAACGTCCTCTGTTCGTTGATATTATTTTACTCGTTTCTTTAACTGAGAATATCCTGGGATAACCCGTGGGCAGAATTCTTTCATGAAGAAGATTCTCTTGGTATTGATTTCACTTTTAGCATATATTAATCCTGCAAACGCTGTTGATTTAATTCTGAGCAAAAATAACTTGAGGCTTAATAATCAAGCTAACTCTTTGTCATTTACGGTCAGTCTTAGTGATAACCTAAGTGGACTAAGTGGCTCAGGATCAATTCCTGTAAAACTAAAATTTAAATCAAAAGAGATAACTACTAATCTGACCAATAATACGGTATTGATCCCCTACACTGACGGAGTCGTGGGTACTAGTTCTGATGTGGTTTTGACACTGAACACTACTGTAAGTAAATCTTCAACAGTAGCGTTATCTTTTACAGCGCCAGGCAAATTTCGCAAAAAATACAAAGTAGCTAATTCATCAAAGTCAATTAATCTGGATGCAAATGCTATTAATATCACAGGTAAAGTAACTATCCCTACTGGTGATCTTGCAAGCTTTAAATCAAGAACTATTAAGAAACTTAAAGCAAGGTCAATAAATCCATTTAACACAGACAGTCCAGATGGTGTCGTTGTAGAGCTTGTGCAGGTTAATCCAAGTACCGGTGAAGCTGTAGGCGAACCAATAGCTTCTGCAGTAACTGATGTTGATGGCAATTACCAAATAGAAATGCCTCCTACAGCAGAGTTTGGTCCAGAATACGCATTAGTAGTAGAGGGTGACAATAATGAATCAATGCACGCGCCTCTATACTCAGATAACGTAGCAGTAAATCCTGCTACTGAAGCACTCTATGAATTAACTCAAGAGGCAGTACAAGATCCAAGTACTGTTGGTTTAAGTTCTGAGCAGTTAGATTTTGATAAATTTACTGATACAGAATTAGAAGGACTCAACGATAAAATGGAAGACCTCAATCCCCTTTATGAAGAGACTTTGAGCGATTCGATTCAAAGTCTTAAAGATAGTTATGCAAGTTTTTTGAATAACATGATTGGCGTTGCTGCTGATGACGATACTAGTAGCACTGGAAATGAACTTGGTGAGGCTGCAAAAGGTGTGGCTGGAGATTATAACGTAGTATTTTTTGATTCAAGTATTTCGTCTGAATCAAACCTAAAAATAGGTGTGGAACTTGCAACGGCTCGCATGTCTAAACCAGATGAAGTTGGCGCTCTAACAGTGACACCATACCCTTCTTTCTCTACCCAAGCTTCTTTATTTGAGCAGCATTCACAGCAAGGACCCGATAATGGTGGTTGCCAAGGACCTGATTGTGGAGGCACTCATAATCCTGGCCCAGACTGCGTGGGCGAAGGATGTCAACAAGAACCAAGTAATCCTAGCCAACTAGTTAAGAACAGTGAAAATGACGGGAGTTGTTTTGAGCTTGAAGCATATGCAGAAGGTGCTCATGAAATAAGAGGGACTGACGGTTCGGGGAATTTCTATATGACAATTGATCCATCTAGATTAATTAGTTTTGCTGAACCCGCTTTTGAAGAAACCAATACCACTCCAGAAGGTGATACTTACACATACAGAACAATACCAAGTACTATGCAGATGGTGCCAGTAGGTGATGATATGTTTTTATCAGCTTCAGTTAATGTAGGTCAGAATATTAATTCTAGTGGTACGACTTTTAACTATGATGCTGGATTTGGAAGTATCATAAAAAGATCATCACTAACAGAAAACGACTTAACGGGTGAATATGGAATAGTTGGTATTGGTTATGGCTTAGGCACCTCATCATTTAGCACTACGACTTTCTTTGGTGATATGAATTTCTCCAGCGCATCAGTTAATTTCAATGTAGAACAAGCTTATAGAGAAGCACAACCTACTAGCTGTGGAGGCTCTACTTATGTAATCAATGGTGGCAGCGAAGAACTTTCTGGTAATGCGCCTCTAGAATTCCAAGGCGATAGAGTAAATATCACTGTACCTTCTCAAGAGCCTGGGTCAGAGACTTTATTTACTGGCTTTGCAACATCTGATGCAGAAATTCTCACACTTGTATATGCTAACGACAGTGGTGCAAGCGGTTCAAGAACTGGTCATGATGGTCAGAGCAGAAATGTAATCAGTAACGCTGAAAGACAAATAATTTTTGGCGTTCGCAAACCTAAAACACAAATAAATTTAAGTGGCAAAAACTATAGATTACTAAGTGCAGGTTATACATTTAGCACAAGTGGTGGTAGGGCAATAGAAACAGGTGAAACAGGTACACTAACTTTCTCTACTGGAACGGCATCAGTAACTAATCTCACGCGCACTGTTTATGATAAAGCTGATGCTTCAAGCGAAGTGGTTAGCTCTAGCTTAGTTGTCAATGAAGCTGCAGCTCCTTATACTCTTTCAAGTGACGGATCTATAAGTATCACGGTGGGCTCTGACACTTGGGTTGGTCACGTCTCTAGCGATGCTCGATTAATAGTATTCAAGTCAGAGCATGGCTCTGGTCTTGGAATGTACCTAGCTGTATTGCAATAATTGATTTCTCTGGAGCTAATAAGACTATCTTATTCTATAAATAAATGGGGCAGATGATGGGACTTGAACCCACGAATGCCGGAACCACAACCCGGTGCCTTAACCACTTGGCCACACCTGCCACGCCCAAAGGAAATTTTAGCTTGGCTAAGGAATTAAAGCATG
>CAYQSL010000063.1:0-7957 GCA_964420165.1 uncultured Gammaproteobacteria bacterium
AACCTGCCACAAAATAGCTTTGAAAGCTATTCAACTATTGATATTAAGATTAATGCTTACTTCCCTGACACCTGGATTAGTGATAAGAAACAAAGAATCAATGAATACAAGCGACTTTCAGCTTGTAGGGACCAATCCCATTTAGATGCTTTAATTAATGAGTGGCAAGATCGTTTCGGCAAGCTGCCTTTAGCTGCAAATAATTTAGTTGAAATTTGTAGAATAAAAATCTTGGCTCATAGTGCTGGTATCAGTAATATTAATCAAGAGGGCGATTTCATTAAATTTGCTTTGAATATAAGATTACAAAATTGGCTGGTCATGCAACGTAAATTTGATACTTTCATTCAATCAAAACTTAATTTCAAAGCTGCGGCAGTTGGTGCTAGAACCGCAAATTCAGTAATGAGCCTAAGAATAACTGGAATGGATGAGGAGCAGAAACTTCAAACTCTTAAAGAAATCATTCAAATGATAAAGAACCATACTTAATGCAAATCAAAAATAATAAAAAAGTCGTCATCCTCGTCATTCTCAACCCGAAGGGTTGGGAACCCATTAAACGATATCTAGGTACGACAGCATTATTCATTCTTCTCCTCCTCACCTTCACTCCCTGCCTTGCAGAAACCTCTTACAGTGAGATCCCAGAAGACATAGACGCCAATAAATATCAAGAACTCATCAGGAAATATTATTACAGAGAAACAGCTTCAAATCTATTTACCAGCATGGCTGAACATGCCAAAGCAATATCCTTAAGATCACAGATTCTAGACTACACTTCTAGCCATCAATTAGATGAAAATGATGTGAACTCTGAAATTTATTGGCAAGAATATATAAGTAAAAGCTACAAAAGTCCAAATGAATTTAAAACAAGGATCGCTAATGCTTATTTCACCGAGGATTTCGTTAAAAGCAAATTCAAACAAAACTTAAGTCTCAATAATTATTTCAGCAAAACAGTTATTCCAAAGATCAATGATGATCTAGCTTTCAGAAAAAAAGTTTTAAATACGGCAAGAGAGAAAAAAATAGGTTTCACTAAACATGAAATCAAAGAAAGGTACTATCAAGCAATAGAAAATTTTGGTGGCGATGCTGCTTTTGAAACTTTTTTACGCAACAATAATTTCACAGTAAAAGAGTTCTTGTTTTTTATAGAATCCGATCTATTAAAAGATAAATTAACCCAAATGGCAATCACTAAGCGCATTGCAAGCGATCCTGAGCTTACAAAGATAGCGGGCATGCAAAATAAAGATGAATACTTTTATCAAGAGAAAATTTCTCTCCCTGAATACTATTTTCGTATGGCTTATATCAGCAAAGATAAAGAATATGCTGCAAGTAAAATGAAAGAAGCCTATGGAATTTTCAAAAACCAAAAACAAATTAGCTCAAGTATTTATATAGACAGTGATATAGAAATTTATGATTTAGCTGAGCCTTACATTGAAGGTTCTAAATTATATTCAGAACGCGTCCAAAAAACTCTTGCAAGCCAAATAAATAGTAACTTGATGATCTTAGAAAACATTAGCCCCATTCTTTCCAATGAATCTGGCTACTATGTGCTTGATCTTTACAAAGTCCAAAGACCTGAAACCAATATTAGTTATCAAAAATTTTTGAATAAACGAAAAGATCTAATTGAGAAAGAAATTAAGTCTAATTACTCAGAGATATTCTAGAATACATCCTTAACCTCCCATTAACCAAAATATGATTCTTTAGCTATGACCCCTAAAGGAATAAAATCATGACAGTAGCAGGCGTATCCCAATCTTCAACAGTAGATGTCAGCATTAAGCAAACAGAAGTAGAAACTTCTAGCTATCAACAGCAAGTTACGGCAAGCACGATATCCATTAACGAACAAATTTTAGCAACGCAGAATTCACTAATGGAGCACAGTCAGACTCAAGTGAAAGATCTTCAAGATCAAATGAGCCCACCACCAACCATGCAAGAACAACATGGTAAGAGTTCTATTACGGTGGTTGACCAGAAAGAATTACGCAAACTAGAATCACAACTAGGAGCAACACAGTCACAGCTTGCTTCCGCACAAAGTGCTGTAGAAAATATTACATCTCAACAAGAAGCTCTCAAAGGAGAAGCGAGTGGTCAACAATCACAAACTGCTCAAGCTCAAGCTGAACTAAGCAAAGCTGAAGCTGACGCTAGCAGTACCAATGGTCATAGTGGTGCATATGGTGCTGGAGTCAATGCCAATGCTTCTGTAACTGGATCTAGTGCAACTACAGAGAATTCAAGTTCTAATAACAATAGTGGAGCTATTAAAGAAACTAGCGCTGGCACTGAAGCAAGTACATAAGAAATCGCCATCCTCAACCCGAAGGGTTGGGGACCCAGTTACCAAAAGCTTAGTGACTCCTAACTAGATTTTCTCTTTATAAACCAATTTAAGCTCTAAATTAAGCAGTCCATGCTGTTTTAATTCTTCTGGAATAAACCTAACTCTTGGCAAATCGCTTAGGAATTTTTCACAGAACTTATTGAAGCTCTCATTCTTAGAAGCTTGTAATAAAGTAATTTTATGAATATTACCAGTCTTGGTATCTAAAGTAATTTGAACAGGATTCTCAAGTGGAATTGTTTCATTTGCAAGACTTTGCTCTTCAACAATTTCAGTTGGTGCGTAGCGTAAAGCTTTTTCCCAGTCGCTTCTAATCTTTCTTTGCAAGTCAATTACAAAATACTTAGAGTTCTCTTCATATGCTGGATTCGTCAGAATAGAAAGATCTTCGAGATAAATATCTACTTCTAATAATTCAGTAGCTATTTTGTAATCAAAGGCAGAGAGCAAATCATTACCAATAACGCTGGCATTAGATACTAAGAATTTGTGATTTTCAACCGTAAAATCTTTACCATCATCAGTTTTGAAAATCAATTTTGGAATAATAATTGCTTTTTGTAATTTCACTTCTAGAGGTGAAGTGCTTATAACTTTTAGCTCATGATAGAAATCAAAATTACTAACTCCCATTAATTTGATTTTTTCTTCTTGGATAGTACTTATGTCCTGTGATGGATCTAGTTTATATTCAATAAATTCTGCAAAGTTATGGAATTCAGTCAGTGCCGCCAATCTACCATGATTTAGAGGTAAAACCACAGGGGTTTCTGGACTAATTGCAGTGTAACTATAATGCAAATATTTTTTTGAATCTTGAAAGACTTTCAAAGAAGTATTTAAAGAGAAAATAAAAGAAGCCAATAAAATCAAACTAACTAAAGTGCCCACTACTGCCGAAAGAGATACCAAAACACCAGTAAGGAATTTAGCCGTATCCTTTCTTTCAATTTCGACGACACGAGAGTTTGCCAAATAGTCATGTAAAGAGAGTTTGTCTTTATTAAAAGCTATAGCAATAAAGCCTAGACCCACAAACAGAATCGAGAAATAACTAACTACAGCTCTAATCAAAGCTCTTAGCAAGCCAATGGGTCTATCCTCTTTTTGATCAAGAATCTTAATGCCAACAATATACTTAGCAATATTTGCAGTAAAAATACATTGAAAAAAAGCATCGGTGAAGCTTATAACTAAAAAAATCAAGGCAAAGCAATACCAGAAATTCAAAGTAAAGTAATCGTATTTTATATATTCAAGGTACTTTAAACCAAAAGTTGCTATTGCTGAAAAAATAGCGATTATCAAAAAAGCTATATAAAAAGCGGAGAGTCGTTTAAAGAAGCCGGCATTAGTGTTTGTAGTTCTAGTATCCATTCTTTACTCATTATAAACGCTTATTAATTATTCGAATCATTTACAGATCATCTCCTGAGAATCTGATTTAACTTAGGTTCTAATATATCTACTAAATCTTGATGCATGGTATTGAGCTCAACAGGTAAGGTACGAATTGTTCCAACATCACTTAAATCCAATCTCTCCGCAATCTGAAGTGCTACTTCACTAGCGCTAGCAGCATTAGAAGGAGAGTCTTTGGCTAGTAGTTGACATAAGGCACTAAGTGGTTGCTCCAGAACAACCATTACATGATTTCCTTGATCTGCAGCACGGAGCGCTGGCATAAAATAAGCATCAATTTCTCGAAGCTGTTCAAGTACGGCAGAGGCAAACTTAGCACCATTAGCACCGCTTAAAAATTGTTTGTGTGAGGTAAGGAATACAAAAAAATCTAATGCTGAAAAAAAGTTGCCTGGATTTATTCGAGCTGCACCATCGTTAGCTTTTCTGACTTTCTCAATTTGAGCAAAGATATGAGGAGAAACAGGACGGTGGATTGCAGCTTCTATAATATTAGAGGCTGTAGTTTCAGATATTTTAGAAGACTGAAATAATTGAAACAAATCTCTCCAAGCTCTTCGATTAATGATAGGTTCTTCTGAAGCACGCAACTCATCAATAAAAAGTTTTGCTAAAGCCTCTGAAGCACTGTCAATATGCAAAACCTCTTCAATTAAGCTATCTCGATACAATATAGATATTTCATTTTCATCTAGAATTCTTAGTAGCCCTACACCCAAAGTTACATCCTTCCTAAAAGCATTAATGACTAATTGGTAGAATCCTTTTTGCAGTTCACTTTTAAAAGGGGAAGCAGGTTCTGCCCCTATCTGTAGACTAGTTACTTTCTGTAGAAAATTTAAATGAGCAGAATTTACAATAAAGCTTTTAAAGAATTCAAGTGACTGCTCCGGATTAGCACTTGCAATAATTTTATTTAAAACACTAAAGATCTCTTTGAAATTTATTTCCTTATCAGCTAGCTCCCCACTTGCCTTTAACTGTGCCGCAAATTTAAACATCAATCCTTTGCTCGTACATTCAGGGTTAGTGAGATCCTCAATCTCATATTCATTTGCTCTTTTCTCTAAGATTTGCTGATAATCTTCCAAGGTCTTAGCACTTCTAAAACCAAGTTCATTTGCTTTACTTACTAATTCAGTGAAATCCTCGGAAGAAGGATCAAAAAGTCCTGGAGGAAATTCTCTTTGAGTTTCTTGATTCGATATAGAAGGATCATTCGGTCTAATCTCGTGATTACCACCACCTTGCTCCGAACTCGCATAGACTTTCTGTCTTTCTTTTAAGGCACTCAATCCATTAAAGCTAATCATGATTTCAGGATTTTAACATAATCAACAATGTCGCACCTCCACTTTCCACCATAACCAAGATAAACTACGATCTTGATTATTATGTAGGTTATGGTGGAAAGTGGAGGTGCGACCCCCTATTTGAGGAATAAGTCGTGTAAAGTTGCTACAAACTTCAAAGTATCTTTATAAGAATCAAAATTAATATCAACCGATTCTCTTTGATCTAATTGATGACCAACTGCAATATTAGTAACCTTAAGTCTTTTTTGTGGATGCAATTTTTGGTACTCTCTTAGAGCAACCATGGCTTTATGATCTGCATCACTATCACCAAATAAATAAACATGCGTTAAATCCTCTAAATTAAGCGCATCAAGAATATCAAATATTGCATCACCTTTATTGTAAGTATATTTAGAATCTTTGAAAATTATTTCCTTGCCTAAATCTTCTATATGCCATCTTTGTGAGTTAGCAAAAACAGTTTCTAGAACAGCTTTAACTTTGGCTTTCTGTTCTTGATAATCATTAGCTTCAAAGTACAGAGCAAAATCTCCAGGTGTAACCAAGAAATCTAAATTCGCAGTGAGAACCGGTCCTAGTATATCTTTTATAAGATCCACGAAAACTGTAATTTCATCATAAGCCCTTGCAAACTCTGGTCGCGGGTAACGCAGAATATCATTCTCAACAATTTGCTTACCAAAACCACAATACTTTGTAATGCTGTTCGGAATATTAGAACGAAAAATATCTACATAGCTACGTGCCGTCAATATTGAGATGCGTACTTTTTCATGAGTATTTAATATCCTTAAACTCTTAGCTGTTTCTGGATCAATCCGTGGGTGACGATGATCTAAAGCTGTAACAGTATCTGGTCTCAAAGTACCATCAACATCGAAAATCAAAAAAAACTTCTTGTCGCTATTTAATTGAAACTTTTCTATAAGATCTTGCATAAAAGCTCTATTACTATAATATGCCCATTTAGTTTAAGAGGGAAATAAGCCTAGCAATCTCTTCAACAGTAAGCGTTTCGCCACGTAAATTAGGCGCTAAATTCAATTTGTTAATCTCTTCTTCACTAAAGCCTGCAGCTTTAAGTCCATTAGTTAACACTTTGCGACGATTAACAAAAATAGCTTTAACGAATCTTCTAAACAATTTAGAGTCAGGAATTTCAACTAATGGCTTTTCTCTAAGCTTGATTTTCACAAAAGCCGAATCCACCTTAGGCGAAGGATCAAAAACTTCTTTGGGCACATCTAAGCAATATTCAAGTTCAGCCCAATAATTCAAAAGTATAGTCAAAGATCCATAGGCTTTAGTACCAGGCTTAGCAGTTAATCTTTCAGCAAATTCTTTCTGTACAAGAATATTTATCTCAGAAACGAAAGGGCGATTAACATTGCTTTCCGCAACTTCACCAAGAAAATGAACTAAAATCATTGAGCTAATTTGGTAAGGAATATTAGCAACTACTTTTAAGATTTTGGTTTTAGTTTTAACTGCTTCCAAATCTTCTGCAGAAAGAATCTCTTCGACAGAAAGTGACAAAATATCCTTTCTAATAAAACTAAAATTAGGATTTTTAGCTTGAATTCTTTCCAAATAAGGAACGGTCTTTTCATCAAGTTCTATCCCATATAAATGATATACATGCTTAACTAAAATCTCAGTCAAAAAGCCAATGCCAGTACCTATTTCAATAACTATATGTTTAGTGGAATCAAGATCTGAGACTTCAACAATTTGTTGAAGAATTTTTTCGGAGACTAAGAAATTTTGTCCTAAAGATTTTTGCTTAGTGTAATCTCTGGCACGGTTTAAAAGCTTCTCGCTTATTAAAGAGTTTTCGTCAGCTTTAGTTTTTTTCTTTGCCATTAATTAAAATATTTAACCAGAAACTCATTTAGATCAAAGTCTCTTAGATCTTCCAGACCTTCACCCACGCCAATAAATTTAACTGGCAGTTTGAAATTATACGCTAAAGAAAAAACCACTCCAGCCTTAGCAGTCCCATCAAACTTAGTCAGGATCAGGGAATTAACATCCGAGACTTCCATAAATTTCTCTGCTTGAGCAATAGCATTCTGCCCAGTACTTGCATCCAATACAAGCATAGTTTCAAATTCCGGATTTGGAGAATTTTTTTCTATTACTTCTCTAAGCTTCTTAAGTTCGTCCATTAAGTTTTGTTTGTTTTGCAATCTACCTGCCGTATCAATAATGAGCACTGTATAACTCTCTGCTTTCGCTTTCTCTATAGCTTTATAGACCACCGCACTAGATTTAGCACCGTCTTCAAGCTGCAAAATATCAACTCCCGATCTTTGCGACCAAATAGTTAATTGCTCTTCTGCAGCTGCTCTAAAAGTATCACCTGCAGCAATCAAAACTTTCTCACCTTGTTTTTTCAAACGATAAGCAAGCTTTCCTACTGAAGTGGTTTTTCCTACACCATTTACACCTACTACTAAAATCACATTCAAAGTATTTGGTTTAAGATCTAATTTAAAAACTTCTTGATTCTTTGCTTTAAGCTCAGCAAAGGGTTTTAACAAAAACTCTTTCAAGCTTTCTTTCAATTCGCTATAAGTGAGCTTACTTTTCTCTAAACGCTCACGCATTGATTCCGAAAAATCTAAAGCTAGACTTGGACCCAAATCTGAACGAATTAATTCTTCTTCAAAATCATCTAAAAAATCAGCATCAATAATTTTATTTTCTTCTACAGGTAAATCAATGTGCTGGGCTATTGTCGTGGTCTTAGCTTGAGGGTTGAGACCATCCTTGAGTTTTGTAAAAATATTCGATAAAAAGGACACCAGGAGAAGTATAATAAACTATA